>JAHDDJ010000061.1:0-3592 GCA_020629385.1 Erythrobacter sp. | reverse complement strand
AAGTGTCAGATTTTCCATGAAACGCTGATACCAAAAAACCCGCCGCTGCACAGGGCAGCGCGGGTTTTTCGGTGGATCGTTCACATTCTTGGAATACGAGGTCTATTTCAGCGTTTGGGTGAGGAACCAGACGCGCTGTTCCGCCATGTCGGTCCAGTCGTCCAGCAATCCGTCGGTAGCATTATCACCTGCATCTTCTGCCAGCGGTTTCATACCTTTCAGGCGCTTGACCATCGCAGCGTTATCGTCGCGCAATTCGGCGACCATGTCTTCGGCGCTGAGCGAAGCATTGTCCTGATCCTTCACCTGCGTGTGCTGAGCAATCGAGCCGACAGATGTCAGCGTATTTTCGCCCAGTTTACGCACACGTTCACCGATCAAGTCTATCTGGTCGCGGATTTCGATGGCGTGCTCGTCGAACAGCAAGTGTAGGTCGCGGAACCGCGGGCCTGCCACATGCCAGTGAAAGTTCTTGGTCTTCGTAAAGAGCGCGAAGTGGTCAGCAAGCAAACCGTTGAGTTCGCTTACCAATGCCGTTTTCGAATTGTCGCCTGTATCGGCCATGATGTTGTTCTCCGTTGAATATGTGTCTGGAAGATCAACGGGCAACACGGCCAACGGTTTCACAAAGTGTAGCGTTCAGTTCAATCGGATTTATCGATCATTAAATGAGTCCGCGCGCAGACAAACCGATCACTATTGCGGCGACAGCCAACAGTGCAGCTAGCGCTATGCGGATTGGTCTTAGTGGAAGCCGCTCTGTCAACGTGTCTCCCATCGACCATGCAAGGACAACTGCCAATACGCCGCCAAACGCGCCGCCTGCTGCTGCAAACCATGGTGTGCCGGTCGCAGCCGCAAAGGCAAAGATGGTGAAGCGCGACGCATCGCCGAATTGCCGGAAAAGCAGAACAAGCGCAATCGCTCCCAGCGAACGGGTCGGTTCCTTGATAAGTCCAATTTTGTTAGGCCATGCCAGCTCTGCAGCCGCCATCATCAAGGCAAAGGCCACCAGCATCATCTTGCCAGCTGCAGGTAGCATCGCGGCAATATATTGCCCGCCATAGGCCATAGCCACGGCGGTAATGACGGCAACCAGGCATCCGGTGATTAGTAGCCCAGCATTAGATCCCAGCGTGCCGGAGATGCGCGCAATCAGCAACTGGTCGCGGCTCCCCAGTGAGGTGAGCGCCACGGCAACCAGAGCAAACAGAAATGCCGACATCGGGTGTAGCTGCTTTCCTGCGCGAGCTTACGCGAACCAGGGGCCCGTAATCGCGAGAGTTTGTGTCGGACTGTAAGCGTTTACGAATAGCACTTTGCCATCGGGCGAGAAACACGCACCGGCAGGCTCTGTCTGAATTCTCAGCCGTGCAAAGGGATAGGCATTGCCGTCAGGCGTAATCCCGCGAAGATAATTATCGACCGTCTCCCCATACTGATCTTCGCAAACGATTAGATGGCCGTTTGATTGAACCGTAAGATTGTCACCATAATTGAACTGGTCCTTGCTCTCGCTTTCGAAGAATAGTTGCAAAGCATCGGAACGCTTTCCGCGTCCCGGGACCAGTTTGAATATCTGACCGAGCTTGGCCGCGCCGCCACTGGTGCAGGCAAAGTAAAGTTCGCCTTCGCCCATCCAGATGCCTTCGCCCCGAGCAAGGACCAGCCCGCCCTTCGCCGCACCGCGTTTGCGGAGATCATCTTCCGGTGCCTCGACATTGTCGAGATCAATCCAGCGTACCTCGTGCATATCGCCGGTTGTGATCGTCACGCCGTCATGGTTGCGGCCGTCTGTGATGCCATTGACCAGTGCGAGCGCCTGTAGCTGGCCGCCTTCGGCCAATTTGCCCGGTACTTTCGGAATAAAGCGATAAAGCAGCGAGTCGCCGCGATCTTCGGTCAGATAGACGATGCCCGTTTCCGGATCGACGCAGGCGGCTTCGTGGTTGAAACGCCCCATAGCTTTGAGCGGTTCGGGATTGACCAACTTGCCTGCATCGGCAGGCACTTCAAACACCCAACCGTGATCGTGCTCATTCTTGTCGCTGGCGCTGAATACCGCCTCCTCGCAGCTTAGCCAGCTGCCCCAGGGTGTGATACCGCCTGCGCAATTGCGCACCGTTCCGGCGAGCGAATAATATTCCTTCTCGACTTCGAGCGTCTTCGCATCAAGCACGATGGTCGTGGTACCGCCAGGCATAACAGCCTTGCCTTCAACCCGGTCGAAGCCCTCGGGAATGTCCTGGAAATATTGCGGGCGCGGCACCAGCTCGTGATTGCGCACCAGCGCCAATTTTCCGTTGCCAAGGTCAAAGCAGCCCATTCCATCGGCCGCATCGGGAACTTTCAGCCCGTCCGACATGGTGTCTCCCAGTTTGGAGACGACTTTATAGGAAAAGCCGGGTGGCAGATCGAGCAGACCAGCCGGATCGGGCACCAAATCGCCATAGCCACCAAATGCCGAGGCGCTGGCGAGCGCCTGTCTACCGCCGCTCCCGGTTGTGCAACCGCTGGCAAGCAGGGCAGCAAAGGCAGAACCGGTCGCGCTCAAAAAGCGGCGCCGGTCCTGCGGCAGGATGGCTTTGCTGGAAACAGGTGTCGTCATCGAGTCTCTCCGGAAAGTCTGTGCGCAATTGCGATAGCATTGTGAATCGCGCATGACACATGCAAAGTTCAAAACATTCGAGGAGAGAGATGCAATGAAGCTGGAAGCAGGAATGGCAGCAGTGGTGACCGGAGGTGCCTCGGGCCTTGGCCGCGCTAGTGCACAGGCTTTGGCCGATGCGGGCCTGAAAGTCGCTATCTTCGACATCAATGACGAAGCGGGCGAGGAGCATGCCGCCGCGATTGGCGGGACATTCCATCACGTCAATATCATGGATGAACAATCGGTGGTGGACGGATTTGCTGCGGCTCGTGCGGCCAACGGGCAGGAACGCGTGACCGTGCACTGCGCCATGGCCAGCAAACGCGGCAAGACGCTGGGCTGGGACAAGGAAAACCACTGCTACAAACGCTTGCCGACCGAGGATTATGCGTTTGGTGCAGAAGGAATTCTGGTGGCAAGTTACCGCATTGCCTCTCATTCTGCGCTGGGCATGGCCAATTCAGAGCCGCTCAATGACGATGGCGAACGGGGATCCATCACCCTGACCGCTTCGGTCGCAGCGCAGGACGGGCAGATCGGGCAAGTCATCTATGGCAGCTGCAAATCAGGTGTGAACGGCCTTGTTCTGCCGATGGCCCGCGATCTGATGGATATGGGCATCAGGGTAAATTCGGTCATGCCCGGTATCTTTGCCACGCCGCTGATGCTGGGCATGAAGGACCGCAATCCGAAAATGTGGGATCAGCTCAATGCCAGCGTGCCCTTCCCAAAACGCCTTGGAGAACCCGAAGAATTTGCCAGCCTGATTCTGGAAATTGCCCGCAACAGCTATATTAACGGCCATCAGTTCCGGCTGGACGGTGCGATCCGCATGCCGCCGCGATAAGAGTTTTCCTCTTTCGCCCGAGCCATTAGACATGGCCCCTATAACGATCCGAGAAGCAGGACCATCATAATGAGCGATTTTGTCAGCCGCCCCTC
>JAHDDJ010000060.1 GCA_020629385.1 Erythrobacter sp. | reverse complement strand
GCCAACGCACCAACGCTTGCCAGCAAATAGCGAAGCAAGCGTATGTCGCGCAGTTTGACCAGAATATCCGTCACGCCGTTTCCTTGTTACCTACAGCGATCTCGCCGCAAGATGTATTCCTTGCCGGCGCCCCCGGCCGGCAAGGAATATCCCCCCAATTCGTCAAGCGACCTTGCGATCGCCCCTGTCTTTCGCGTCCTCTGGCACATCCTCGGACTTGATCCGTTCGGGTACGCCGCGCAGCGAATTCAGTGCCGCTGCTTGATCTTCGGTTATCGGCGCGTGATCGGTTTCGCGGGCGGGAATGGCTTTCTCCGCGCCTTCGTCACCAGCCTCGTGATATTCCGCATCCTCGTTGACGCACCATGTGTCGTAAAGTCGCTTGCCTGCGACGATATTCTCGGTGGTCAGCATCGCGGTCATCATCGCGTGATCCTGATTGTTATAACGGTGCATACCGTTGCGACCGACTAGGTGCAGTGTCGGGAATTTCTCTTCCAGTTCCGCACGCATCGCCTCGACATTGGCGGCATAGTCCTCGTCATAGACCGGATAGGCTTTTTCCTGACGGACAACCGCACCGCCAATGACATCCTTCGGATCGCACAGGCCGAGGATCTGCATTTCTTTCTTCGCCAGTTCGATCAGATCGTCGTCCGAAGACGACCACAAACCGTCATTCTCGAAGCAGAAATATTCCAGACCCACACAAGCAACATCCTCGTCAGGTACCATTTCCGGCGACCAGCTTCGGAAGTTCTGCACACGGCCAACCTGAACCTTCTCGTCATGGATGTAGATCCAGTTGTCAGGGAACAGATCCTCCGACTTGATTTTCAGCGCAACGGTCAGGAAGTCGCGATATTTGAGGTTGGATGCATTCAGTGTCGTATCGGGCAGCGGGTGCAGGCGCGCCGCCAGTTCGCGCATCGGCGCAGAGCTGATCGCATCCTTGGCTTTCACCACAATCTTGCCGCCATCCTTGCTGGTCGCAGTCATGCGCCAGCCATTGGCGCTGTCGCTGGCGAGCTGCTCCAGCCCGTGGCCCATAACGATATGACCCTTGCCGCTGGCGAGAATCTTGTCGCGTGCCGCATCCCACATCATGCCCGGGCCGAGGCGGGGATAGCGGAAAGTTTCCAGCAGTGTCTTGGCGGCCTGCCCGTCATTGGGCTTCTTATTGAGGCCCAGCGAACGTTTCAAACCGTCGATAACCGCGCTCCACAGCGACAGGCCCTTGATGCGCTGGGCTGCCCAGTCGGCGCTCATTTCATCACACGGCATGCCCCACACCTTCTCGGTGTAAGTCTTGAAGAAGATCGAATAGAGCTTCTTGCCGAACTGGTTGGTGGTCCAGTCCTCAAAGCTCTTCACTTCGTTAATCGGGAACAGCTTGTAGCGCAGATAGCTAACCATGCAGGCGGTCGAGCGCAGCAGGCCAAGATTGGACAACGCTTCGAATGCACGGAGCGGATAGCTGTAGAATTTACCTTCGTAATAGATCCGGCTCATGCGCGGCCGCTGGATGAAATCATCCGGCAGGATTTCATTCCACAGATCGACGACTTGCTGGCTTTTGGAAAAGAAGCGGTGGCCGCCAATATCGAAACGGTAGCCTTCATGCTCCACGGTGCGGCTGATGCCGCCGACATAGGTTTCGTCTTTTTCGATGATCGCGACGGATTTGCCTTGTTTCGTCAGCAGATAGCCTGCGGTGAGGCCAGCCGGCCCGGCACCGATGATCGCCACATCGACATTAAGTTCTGTATTGGTGGTATTCGCGCTCATGAAAGCCCCCGAGAATGTGTGTGATCCGGAGGTGAACGAAAATGGTTAGGAGATGGTTAACGCGCTGCGTCAAAGTGCCGCGGATTTAGGCGTGATCGCCTATGCAACCCGCATATGCAGATGGCTCAGCACTCTTGCCAGCTGGTCAAGCGTGAAGGTTGTATCAAACACCAGTCCGTAGCTGCCATCATCGCGCCAACGCACACGCGCTTCGATTTCAGGCATGCCTGCCCCCTCAATCCGAACAGGCTGGTCAAGAGCGAGGCCGGAATCGCATTCAATCCGCCCGCCTTGACGCGACAAGTTGGAGATTGTTGCAGGCAACACGCCGTTCCGGGTGTGAATCTCCACTGGAAGCGCAATCTCGAAGCGCAAATCGCGTTTGGGATAACGGATTGATCCCATCATCAGGTCGTCGACATTGATCGGAGTATGGAAGTGGAAACCAGCGACCTGACCGTCATTCCAGACAAGATCGGCTGCCACTCTATCGCCAGTTTCAAACTCGATTGCATAGCGCCTACCCTGCACTAGCGGATGGAATGTACGAACACTGGCGCCGGTCGCCGACACATCGCGCAGCAAGCAGAGATATTGCCGGTCTTCGACAATCAGCTTGCCAGTACGAATCATCAGGGTGAATCGCGGTGCGACACGTTCATCGACATCGACCGAGAGCCTCGGCGTATCTGCACTGTGTTGAATCTGCTGCATTCCGACCCTTCGCACACGCCTTTTGCTATTACCCAATGGCAGGAGCGTTTGTTTCTAGATCACTTGCCATAGGACAAGGTTGCAACCGGACTACGTAGAAGCACGGTTAAGGGTCGGGTAAGGATTGAAGGGAGTTGGTACGGGTGACTGGACTCGAACCAGCACGATCAAAGATCAGGGGATTTTAAGTCCCCGGCGTCTACCATTCCGCCACACCCGCACATCGGTGCGCATGATGCGCATATGCACGGCATGCCCCTAACGAGTCGAAACGAAAAGGCCAATTACAGAAATCGGGAAGTTTGCATCAGAGCCGGCAGACACCGACAAGAATGCTTAGCTCGGGTTCAGGCGCTCGCGCATTTCCTTGCCGGGCTTGAAGTAGGGCACACTCTTTGCCGGAACTGGTACGCTTTCACCTGTGCGCGGATTGCGGCCCGTTCGCGCTTCGCGTTCACGAGTCGAAAATGCGCCGAAACCGCGCAGTTCCACACGCCCACCCTCGGCAAGACGCTTGGTGATTTCATCAAAGAAAATATCGACAACCTGTTCCACTTCGTCGGCACGCAAATCGGGGTTGTCCTTGGCCAAGGCTTGCAACAGTTCTGACCGTATCATTGTCTTGTCTCCCGCTTCAGCTCCATCGCCCGATATGGGCTATGCTCCAGATGAGCTGTAGATGCGTCCCTGTTGCGCGCTTCCCTGCCAGAGAGTGGGCTGCGGTGCAATCAGCGTACGGAATTTTTTACAAAAACCGCTCTCGTGCAGCCGGACAGAGGAACACTCAAGCCGTTTCCAACAGCTCCGACGGGGCGATATCGAGGCGCTTCATCCGTGCGCGGATTTCGGGCCATTCTTCCTTGATGAACTGTTCACGTTCGGAATGGCGCAATTTGTCCGCTGCGCCCGGAACAACAAACATGCCAACCCCGCGCTGAACCTCGATCAAGCCGTCGGTCTGGAATTGCTCATAGGCTTTCGCAACCGTGAGCGGATTGGCGCCTTCCTGCGCCGCGAATGCGCGTACCGAAGGCAGCATTTGTCCTTCGCGATATTCGCCCTCGATAATGGAGGCCGCGATCTGGTCGCGAAGCTTGAGATATACGGGGCGCGATTGCTTGGTCATAGGGTTTTCCTTGCGAACCGGCCCGACAGAGCCAGCTCTATGGCATATAGGTGCATCAGTGCCATAATACACTGCGCCGCGTCAAGTTCCCGGCAAACGCAAGAAAATGCGGCAAATCGCCGGTTTCGCCTGAAACTATCGCTTCACATGCCCGATTTGCGCGCTAGGGTGCGCGGCATTCAGCCTGCCGGGTGGGACCGCAGGATCAAGGACTAAATGAGGGGGGCCTTAAGCCCATGCATGAGTTTATTTTCACTTTCGATTCGCTCTACGAATTGTGGGCGTTCTGGATTGCCGTTGTAGCGTTGGCAGCATTTTTGCTGGGCGGCGTCTTCCTGATCACTCGGCCCGAGACTGAGGTAATCGGTCATCCAAAAGGTCTTTTTCTGCTTTTCATGGCCGAAATGTGGGAACGCTTTTCCTATTACGGCATGCGCGCGCTGCTCATTTTTTACCTGATCCAGCATTGGCTGTTCGAAGAAAGCAAAGCCTACGTGATTTACGGTGCCTACACAGCACTTGTGTATATCGCTCCTGTCGTGGGCGGCTATCTCGCCGACCGCTACATAGGCCAACGCAAAGCGGTGCTTTTTGGTGCTGTATTGCTGACGTTTGGCCACTTCTTCATGGCGTTTGAAGGCAGCGGTGGTCAAAGTGACCCTATGATCAATGTGTTCTGGCTTGCCCTTGCGTTGATCATTGTTGGCTCAGGTTTTCTGAAAGCCAATATCTCCGTCATCGTCGGTCAGCTTTATGCGCGTACCGATATTCGCCGTGACCCGGCCTACACCATTTTCTACATGGGTATTAACGTTGGCGCTGCTACCGCCTCGATCATCTGCGGCTATCTTGGCCAGACCTATGGCTGGGAATATGGCTTCGGGCTTGCAGGTATCGGCATGCTCGTCGGCTTGATCTTTTTCGTTGTCGGCAAACCGCTTCTGCTTGGCAAAGGCGAACCGAAAGATCCGGAAGCCATCAAAGGCGGCAAGGAATGGGGCATCTACGGCGCTGGGCTTGCCATGGTGGCTTTGTGCTGGGCAGCAATCCAGTATCAGGAACTGGTTGGTACCGTACTCGGTGTATTCGGTGGCGGTCTCGTACTCTATGTACTGAGCATTGCTGTAACCAAGCTTCAGCCCGAAGAGCGCAATCGTATCTTTGCCGCGATGTTCCTTATCCTTGTCTCGATTGTCTTCTGGGCGCTGTTCGAACAAGCCGGGTCTTCGTTGAACGTCTTCACCGAGAAGCACGTTGATACGGTGGGCGTGAATGCTTCGATGTTCCAATCAATCAATGCGATCTATATCGTGCTCCTCGCGCCTGTATTTGCCATGTTGTGGCAAGGTATGGCCCGGAAAGGTATGGAGCCCTCTACGCCGATGAAATTCGGTCTGGCAGTTATCCAAGTCGGCCTCGGCTTCTTGGTACTGGTATGGGGATCACAGTCTGCTGGCATCAATGTACCAACGCCGGTGATTTTCATCTTCCTGATTTATCTGTTGCACACGACTGGTGAACTATGCCTGTCGCCGGTCGGTCTTTCGGCAATGAACCGCCTTAGCCCCGGCCATATGGCATCGCTCATCATGGGCACATGGTTCTTCGCATCGGCGACCGGTAACTTTGCTGCGGGTCTGATCGCTGCGGCTACCGGCGGTGAAGGGGTCGGCGAAGAAGCTGGCAAACAGGTCGTGCTCGACGTCTATTCGACCGTCGGCTGGTACGCTGTTGGGATCGGTGTGGCAGTGATGGTCATCAGCCCGCTGATCAAAAAGCTGATGCATCTCGATACGCTGCAAGACGACACGCTTGAAGGCGAAGCGGCCGCAGGTCTGGAAGCACAAGAGGGTGGCGTTCACCCGGCGACGAAAGCCTGATCGGAGTAATAACGAGACTATGGAGAAGAAAGCGATGCGCTATCGTGCCTTGACCGTTCTGGGGGGCGCGGTAGCGCTCGCTGCATGTTCCACCGGCAGTTCGGGGCAAAGCGTCCAGTCGGCCAGCAGCGCTGCTGCGACTGCCAGCAAAAGCGAGAGCGCACCCTTTCCGTCCACCTACAGGCGCTATCCCGGCGCGCCGACCGCTCTGGTCGGGGCCACCGTGTATGATGGCAAAGGTGGCATGATAGAGGGCGGGACTGTCCTGTTCGCCGATGGCAAGGTCGTAGGTATCGGTGGCAGCGATCTGGGTATCCCGGCGGGCTACACCCGGATTGATGGCACGGGCAAATTCGTAACGCCCGGCATAATCGACATCCATAGTCACCTCGGCAATTACCCTTCACCATCGGTGCAGGCACATTCCGACGGCAATGAAGCGACCAGCCCGATGACGCCGCAAGTCTGGGCCGAACACTCGGTATGGCCGCAAGACCCGGGTTTCAGCCGGGCGATGGCCAATGGCGGTATCACCAGCCTGCAAATCCTTCCTGGCTCGGCAAACCTTATGGGTGGCCGCTCGGCAACGCTAAAGAATGTGCCCAGCCGCACGGTGCAGGGCATGAAATTCCCCGATGCGCCATACGGTTTCAAGATGGCCTGCGGGGAGAACCCCAAGCGTGTCTATGGTGGCCGTGGCCGGATGCCCTCCACCAGGATGGGCAACTTCGCGGTCAACCGGCAGATGTGGCTCGACGCCAAAGTCTATGCCGACGGCGACCGCAAGAAACGCGATCTCGCCAAGGAAACGCTGGCGGGTGTGCTCGATGGCGACATTCTGGTCCACAATCACTGCTATCGCGCGGACGAAATGGCGCTGGTGATGGATATGGCGAAAGAGGCGGGGTACCGCGTCTCGACCTTCCATCACGCGGTCGAGGCCTACAAGATCGGTGATCTGCTGAAGGAAAACGAAGTCTGCTCGGCGATCTGGGCAGACTGGTACGGCTTTAAAATGGAAAGCTATGACGGCATTCCCGAAAACGCTGCATTGCTACAGAAAGAAGGCGCCTGCGTGGTGATCCATTCCGATGATGATATGGGAATCCAGCGTCTCAATCAGGAAGCCGCCAAAGCGCAAGCGGCGGGCAAGCGCATGGGGATCGACATCTCCGATGCGACGGTGATTTCATGGATCACGCTCAATGCAGCCAAAGCAATGGGCATCGACGACCAGACGGGCAGCCTGGAAGATGGAAAAATGGCGGACGTGGTGCTGTGGAATGGCGATCCGCTGAGTGTCTATTCCCGCCCGGAAAAAGTCTGGGTCGATGGCGCACTGCTGTTCGATGCCAATGATCCGAAACGGCGTCCGGTGAGCGATTTCGAGCTTGGCCAGCCCGGTGAAGGAGATGTGAAATGATGAAACGCACCCTTCTGGCCGCGAGCGCGGCTCTCGCTTTCGCTTCCTCCGCTGCCGCACAGGATATGGCTGTCACCAACGCCACGGTCGCAACAGGCGATGGCAGTGCACCAATCGAGAATGCGACTGTAGTCGTCAGGGGCGGACAAGTTGTCGCTGCGGGAAGCGGTGTAACCGTTCCCGCCGGAATGCAGACGATCGACGGGTCGGGTCGTTGGGTCACACCCGGGATCTTCATGCCCTTGACCGATCTGGGCCTTTGGGATGTGGGCGCAGTCAGCAACAGCAATGACAGCCGCGCAGGTGACGCCCGCTTCAACGCAGCGCTCGATGCGTCAACGGCAGTGAATTACGCCTCGCAACACATCGCGGTGAGCCGGGGCGGAGGTGTGACCCGCGCCACTATCGCGCTTTCTCCTTCGGACTCGATCTTTGCCGGACAAGGGGCAGCGATTGATCTGGGCGCAGATGCCAATGCAGTGGTCGCGCCCAAGGTTTTCCAGATGGTTGTCTTGGGAGAGGCCGGAGCGCGCATCGCCGGTGGCACCCGCGTCGCCGCCTTTGCCGAATTTGCCAATGCGTTGCGCGAAGCACGCGAAGTGCAATCGGGCAGACGCGTAGCAGAGGACAGCATGCTGGGCCGGACAGACGCAGAGGCGCTGGGGGCGGTTATCGATGGCCAGCAGAAGCTTTATGTTCATGTGGAACGGGCTTCCGATATCCTTTCGGTGCTGGATTTGAAGAAGACCTATCCGCGACTCGACCTGGTGCTGGTGAGTGTCAGCGAGGGCTGGATGGTTGCGCGGCAAATTGCGGCCAGCGGTGTGCCTGTCATTGCCGATGCCATCGACAATCTGCCATCGAGTTTCGAACAATTGGGTGCAACGCAAAGCAATGTCGGCCGGATGGTCGACGCAGGGGTGAAAGTGGCCATCGGCGGTTTATCTGGCGGCATCACCGGTCCACGAACGGCGCCGCAATTTGCGGGCAATCTGGTGTCGCTGAGCAAGCTGCCACGCGCTTCGGGGCTCACATGGGGCGAGGCCCTTGCCACGATTACGTCCATCCCGGCAGAGATCAGCGGCTTTGGCGGCAAATATGGCGTTTTGAAACCCGGCGCCGCCGGTGATGTGGTGATCTGGGATGGCGATCCACTGGAAGTGTCCAGCGCACCAGTCCGGGTGTTTATCGACGGTGTCGAGCAACCCCTCGACAACCACCAGACACGCCTGCGCGAACGCTATCGCGATCTGGACGAGAGCCAACTTCCCAAAGCCTATGACTGGTAAGGATTGCATGATGCTGAATTCTGGCAAGATCGCCTTGATTGCCATGGTGGCGGGTGCGGCGGCAGTAGCACCGGCGCAGGATGCAACGCCAGTTGACCGTTCGCAGGATCTTGCATGGCACAGCGCCCAACAGAATGCGCTGGCCAGCCGAAGCTACAAGGATGGTTGGAGCTATCTGGACGGCGGTGTCTTGTGGCGCCGTGTGGCAGGGCCCGGGACGGGCGCAAAACCCAGCGTCGCCGATACGGTAGAGGTGCATTACGAAGGCACCTTTGTCGACGGGTCCAAATTCGACAGCTCATATGATCGTGGAGAACCCGCCAAATTCCCGCTTGGCAGGCTGGTCACAGCCTGGCAACTCGCCATCCCGCAAATGGGTGTAGGCGATACGATCGAACTCGCCGTTCCTGCGAGCATGGGATACGGCGCTGTAGGCCGGGGACCCATTCCCGGTGGTGCGACACTTCTTTTCAAGATCGAACTGCTGGGCATCGACAAGTCCTGATATTTAAGTTGCAAATGAATACTTAATGTGCTTCTTGCCCAAATAGGGAGGAAGCCATGGACTCTGCACTGTTGTCACTAACCGCCGCGAGCATCGCCTTTGCCGGGGGACATTTTGCGCTGTCGCATCCCTTGCGAGCACCGCTGGTCAAGAGGCTGGGACCAAACGGATTTCAGGGCCTGTATTCGGTTCTTGTGATTGCCACGATGGTGTGGATGTATTTTGCCTTCAAGGCCGTCGCGCCCGCTGCGCCACCTTTCTGGCCCGGTTTTGACGATATCAGCTGGGCAATTGGCAGCGCGCTATCGCTGGTATCGATGGTGATGATCGTCGGAGCATCCAGCCCGAAAAATCCGGCCATGGCCCTACCCGGGGCAGACGATGCCGCACGCGCCGAACCGCAGGGACTCTTCACCGTGACTCGTCATCCGATGATGTGGGGTTTCGCGTTGTGGTCTGTTTCGCACATCATTGCAGCACCCACGGCGCGCACGCTGGTTGTGGCCAGCGCCGTTCTGGTGCTCGCGCTGGTCGGTGCGCGCTTACAGGATCGCAAGAAGCGTGCACTGATGGGTGAGGCGTGGACGCAATGGGAAGCGCGTACCAGTTTCTGGCCCAAGTGGCAGCGCATTACTGCGGCGGGTTGGAAAGTGTGGCTGATTTCCACTGCCTTGTGGCTGGGGATCAGCTGGCTGCACCAACCGCTCGGCGGTTGGGATGCCGGCCTGTGGCGCTGGATCTAGCTCGGTAAACCCTCGATCCACGCGAGCCGCATCGCCTGCGTTTCCGGCAGGAAAACCAGATCATGGCCCACATTGTCGAGGGGTTCGAAAGTCGCTTTCTGCGCTCGCATTGCTAGCGCTTCGCCGTGATGTATCGGGATCAGGGTGTCCTGCGCGCCATGTTGAACAAGAACCGGCACCTGCAGAGTTTCAAGCTTTGCGGCATTGTCAAAGGAATGGCGCAGCAAAAGAGAGGTCGGCAACCAAGGCGCTTTCTCTGAAGCAATATCAAGGAGGCTCGTGAAAGGCGCGGTCAACAGCAAGGCTTTCGGCGTGTACTCGGAAGCCATCTGGACTGCCGTGCCGGACCCGATCGAATTGCCGGCAATTATCGTATTCGAAAGGCTGATCCCTTCACTGCCGAGCCACGCCATGGCAGCCCGGCCATCCTGATAGAAACCCTCTTCCGAAGGTTCGCCCGGATTGCTGCCGTAACCACGATAATTGACCAGAAGCAGGCCGATGCCAGCCTCTGCAAATCTGGCATTGGCAGCCATGCTGCCGCGCAAAGTGCCGCCGTTTCCGTGAAAATACACGACCGTCGGCTTGCCCGGAGCCGCCATTCGGTAAAAAGCGCGCAGCTGCAATCCGTCAGCAGTGTTGAGCAGGATAAGTTCATATCCTTCCTCCGGTTCCACAAGCTCTTGTGATGCCGGGAAGATCAGCCGGTCCTGAAAACTCCATGCCAAGAACATCACAGCCACATAGAACGCTGCAATGATCAGCGGGATAGCAATGAGAATGCGGATCAT
>JAHDDJ010000445.1 GCA_020629385.1 Erythrobacter sp. | reverse complement strand
CTGTAGGCGCCCATGCCGCCGGTATTGGGCCCGACATCGCCTTCGCCGACGCGCTTGTGGTCCTGGGCACTGCCGCAGCGTAGAATGGCGGTGCCGTCTGTCAGTGCGAAGAAGCTGGCTTCCTCGCCTTCCATGAATTCCTCGATCACCACTTCGGCGCCCGCATCGCCGAACCGGCCGGAGAACATATCGGTCAGCGCCTCGCTCGCTTCGGCGCGGGTTTCGGCGATAACCACACCTTTACCAGCGGCCAGACCATCGGCCTTGAGAACATACGGCGCGCTGAATTTGTCGAGTGCGGCGGTTGCCTCGGCGAGCGACATGGTGCGGACATAGCCGGCGGTGGGAATGTCAGCGCGTTCGCACAGATCCTTGGTAAAGCCTTTGCTGCCTTCCAACTGCGCAGCCGCCTGCGAAGGCCCGAACACAGCTATGCCCACGGCGCGCAGGCTGTCTGCCAGACCATCCACCAATGGCGCTTCGGGGCCTACGACTACAAGGCCGATGTCTTTCTCGCGGCAAAAGCCGATTACGGTGGCATGGTTGTTCGCGTCCAGCTCGACGCATTCGGCATGCTCGGCAATGCCGGGATTTCCGGGCGCGGCATAGAATTTATCCGCGTCTGCCTGTAGCAAGCGGGATTGCGCCAGCTTCCATGCCAGCGCATGTTCGCGTCCACCCGATCCCAGCAATAGGATATTCATGCCTGCTTCTTCCTTCGACACTGATGAAACCGGGGATTTGGTAGCGCGCCAGCGCAAGGGCGACAACGCTGCACCGCTTTCGATCACCGAGATTTCGACATTGCTGAAGCGCACGGTGGAAGATCGCTTCGGCTATGTCCGCTTGCGCGGCGAATTGTCGGGCGTGAAGCGGGCTGCATCTGGGCATCTATATTGTGCGCTGAAAGACGAAAAGTCGGTGATCGACGGGGTCATGTGGCGCGGCAATGCGGGGCGCCTCGGCTTTCAGCCGGAGGATGGTCTGGAAGTCGTCGCGACCGGCAAGCTGACCACCTATGCCGGGCGCTCGAAATACCAGATCGTCATGGACAGCATGGAGATCGCGGGCGAGGGCGCGTTGCTGGCCTTGCTCGAAAAAACGCGGCTGCGGCTGGAAGCCGAGGGTTTGTTTGCGAGTGAACGCAAGAAACCGCTACCGTTTCTGCCAAACACGATCGCCGTCGTGACGTCGCCTACCGGCGCGGTGATCCGCGACATTCTCCACCGCCTTGCAGACCGTTTCCCGAGCCAGGTTCTGGTCTGGCCGGTTCTGGTGCAGGGACAGGGCTCAGCGGACCAAGTGGCTGCCGCAATTCGCGGCTTTTCGGACTTGCCTGCTGAAATGCCGAGGCCTGACGTGCTTATCGTTGCGCGCGGCGGCGGTTCGATAGAGGATTTGTGGGGCTTCAATGAGGAAGTCGTTGTCCGCGCCATTGCCGACTGTCCGATTCCGGTGATCTCTGCCGTCGGACATGAGACTGACACCACGCTGGCTGATTTCGCTGCGGACCGCCGGGCACCGACACCGACCGCGGCGGCAGAAATGGCGGTGCCGGTGCGGGCCGAACTTGCTGCCACGCTCGAAGATCTTGCCCATCGCAAGAAGCGCGCAATCACCCGCCCTGTAACGCTGGGGC
>JAHDDJ010000444.1 GCA_020629385.1 Erythrobacter sp. | reverse complement strand
TTAGACTTTGGACAAAAAAAATTTAGTGTGACCACCGGTCACATTCGTTCAAATGAGTATTTTCTAAAATATCTTATTTGATTTATTCGATTTTTTGTTCAAATTTCTGTGCATTTTGTTCTTTTTTCGTCGGCGGACACTTCTGTCGCTTCGGTAAAATCGTTCCTTTTTTGCGCCCCGTACCATTTTTGGACTTTTGAGGCGCAAAAGGGGTCAGGTCAAAAGTAGAAAAAAGGGCTTTCGCCCCTTTTCGGGTCATTGCTGCGGACAGTCTGTCACCTGACTCTTGCGCTCTCGTAACCGCAGGAAGATAGCGTTCCCAAGGTTTGATGCAGATTTCGGTATCGGTCGAAGCCAAATACAGCAGCCAATACGCTGTTTGAACCATCCACAGCCATGCCTCGAAAGATTCGACATCGGGCGTTTGATACTTGTCGAGCAGCAGTTGCTGTTTGCTGAAGCGATTATGCCCTTCGATGTCATAGCGGTGCAGGTAATCGTTTTGTGCTTCGGCAGTATCATGCATGCGGCGTTTTTTTCCGAACAATGACAAATACATGTCGCGCTTGTACAAACATTCGCCCGTTTCTTTGTCGACAAAGCGAACGCATATCAGGTCAAAGGGCTTGTCGTCCATTTTGTAGTCGCGCGTACCGCGCAGCAGCAAATCGTCCCAACGGTACATTTGGACGACGACGACTTTGCCTTTGTGCGTAATGATTTCGTAGCTTTCTTCCTCGTTCGGAGTCAGGTTGAAAATCGAAGGCTGTTCTTTTACGGATATTTGTTTCGTGTGCGGATTACGGACTTCGCGTCGGTCGTAAGTATGCAAATAGTACGGGTTATCGTCATAAACTTTGTCACGACCGCCCTCTTTTTGTTTGCCGTCGTAAGGTTTCCAAACTTTTATTCCGTGACGTAAACGGATAATCAGTAATAAATTTTCAAAAGCCTCTACGAGCGGACAGATATAATCAGCTTTTGCGTAGCCGCTGTCCGTAGAATTGACGACTTTAGTGCTGTTGCCGAAGGGCAAATTTTCGTCCTTCAGCAAATCGCTCAACTGCTTGACGACCGCAGCTGTTTTATCTGCATTGTTAGCAACACGCAGATTGTCGAGCGGAATACTCCACGAAGAGGGGTGCTCATCGTCGTACAGACCTAAATTGACACACGATACGGTGTAGCCGATGTCGATAGGTTTATTACCGAAAATGCGGCTGTTAGGCACATGTACAAAGCCTCTGTCCTCAAGAGTACGTGAGTCGGGTTTGCGTACGGAAGTAAAATCGGAACTGAATTTATACACCTCCTGCTCGGGCAGGTATTGCATAAATATCTGTCGTAAGCCCGATTTAAAGCGGTCTTGTTCCGTACCGTTGAGTTGTAATCCTATGTCCTGCATCACTTTGCTGATGATGCTGTAGTGATACTGAAAGAAGGGACTTTCACTCAATGAAGTAGGATTGGAAGCAGTTGTTTCACTGCCCAATGCCATGATAATTCCGACAAACGCTTTGGCACGCTTTATGTCAGATTTTAATATATCAAGGCAAAACTGTTCTGCTATAGTTGTTTTTTTCACACAAAATACTATGCAACAGTTTTGCCGTTTTTTTTTGAACGACTTTTCGTCCAAAGTCTAAT
>JAHDDJ010000443.1 GCA_020629385.1 Erythrobacter sp. | reverse complement strand
GAAAGATGTACAAAAGTCTCAGATCTGTTAAAATAGTCACCTTACACGCAAGTGGGTTTGAATTTTCGAGGCATTCTTTGCCTGGAGAAATCGTCAGTTAGGGATCGTTGGCGGAGTGGTCATGAAGAAAGACTCCGTAGTATAAAGGAAGTGCATCAGGTTGCAACCCTGAAGGAGGCGGTTCGATACCGTCCGGAGTCTCCAAACAAATAATCCTGAGTAGCTCAGATGGTCAGAGCGAGCAATCTGATAAATGCTAGGTCGTAGGTTCGAGTCCTACCTCAGGAGCTAATTTTAGGGCTTGACAATACGGTCCAAGTCTGGTATACAGGTCGACGTTATGGAAATCCTTGATTTCATCACCAATGGAGGTATCGGGACCGCTATAGGAGGTCTTTTCGGTATTGGCCAGGAGTGGATGCGTAAGCACATGGAGGCTAAGGCCTTGGCTGCAGAACGCGAGCATATCGTCATTATGCACAAGATGCAGTTCGAGCAAGACAACAAGATGGCTGAGTTTGAGCTGCTCGAGACGGATATGCAGACTCAGGCTGAGGTGATGAAGGGGAGCTACGTTCACGACGCCAGCTTCCAAGATGTATCTCCGGCAGTCAACAATATCCGAGCCCTAGTTCGACCATTTTGCACCGTTGCCACAGGCATTGCTGCTTACTGGAGACCAGATCCCTTCTTTGGCGCCTTTATGTTATGTCTCACGTGGTGGTTCTCGGGTAGAAGGTCTCAAGCTCTGAATCAGAGGCTATCTCATGGATCGTAGACGACGTAGTCATAAATTTCAGGACTTACAGGGGCTCCGGATAGGAAATCTATCAGTTATACAGCGGAGCATTCCAGACGGAGGCAGTAGAGCAAATACTTCGTGGGAATGCCTATGCGATTGCGGGACTCAGATTGTTCGAACTTCCACCGCTCTTAAAACAATCAATAAGTCAGGAGTACCTAAGTCTTGCGGATGTTTAGGTAGAGGAGTCTCGTCTAAGTTCGTGGATAGGGTAGATCAGCGATTCGGCAGGCTCACGGTGCTGGAAAGGATGTCAGATACTGCATCAGGGCTGCGCTGGAAATGCTTGTGTGAATGTGGTACTCAGTGTCAAGTTAGTGGAACTAATCTCACTAGAGGAATCATAAGAAGTTGCGGGTGCTTACGTCGCGAGAGCACTACTTGGAATCAGGCCAGCAGGTTAGGTGAAGAGGCGGAACGCAGTTTGTATATAGCACAGCATCCTAGTATAAAGGACTTATATAAGATAGGTATAGCGGTGAATCCCGCGTATAGAGTAAAGAAAGCGTTTGGAAAAATGCGAGTATTAGACCAGATAGCGTTAACCAACTCGGAGGTGTGCATGCTCGAAAAAACAATTTTAGATACCACTGCTCATCTGAGCGAGCGGCCTGAAGACATGTTAGATAAGAGTGGAATCTCTGAATGGCGAAAAGGCTTCGAGGCAGTGAGAACGTGGCACGCTGTGATTACCGAACACTTGAACGGACGCCGCTCTGAAGCTATGAGGCCCGTAGTATGAAGATATTCAAGACCGTTGCACTCAGCCTCGGTATAATCCTAAGTTCCTGTACTATACCCCTTTCAGCTAATGACTTCCCAAGTATGAGGACAGTCACTGAAGATTTTAAGCAT
>JAHDDJ010000059.1 GCA_020629385.1 Erythrobacter sp. | reverse complement strand
CAATTCCTCGACAAGGAAGGCGTGAAGCACGAGGTTCTCAACGCACGTCAGCACGAACGTGAAGCCCATATTGTTGCGCAGGCTGGCCGCCTTGGTGCAGTGACCATCGCGACCAATATGGCCGGGCGCGGGACCGACATTCAGCTCGGCGGTAATGTCGAATTCCGTATCGGTGACGAATTGAGCGATATGCCCGAAGGTCCCGAGCGCGATGCTGCGGTTGCCAAGATCGAGGAAGAAGTCGCTGCGGAACGCGAGAAAGTGAAAGAAGCCGGCGGTCTGTTCGTTTTGGCCACTGAACGCCACGAAAGCCGCCGGATCGATAACCAGCTGCGCGGCCGTTCGGGTCGTCAGGGCGATCCGGGCCTCAGCCGCTTCTACCTGTGTCTGGAAGACGATCTTCTGCGCATTTTCGGGCCGGACACCTTGTTCAGCCGAATGATGAATTCCAACCTCGAAGATGGCGAGGCAATTGGTTCGAAGTGGCTATCCAAAGCCATTGAAACGGCCCAGAAGAAAGTCGAAGCGCGCAACTACGATGTGCGTAAGCAGGTCGTCGAATATGATGACGTGATGAATGACCAGCGAAAGGTCATTTACGAACAACGCGCTGAAATCATGGACAGCGAAGCGGTGGGCGATGTGGTCACCGATATGCGCCACGATACCGTCAATGCGATTGTCACTACGGCTTGCCCTCCCGGTTCCTATCCAGAGCAGTGGGATGTCGATGGGCTGAAAGACCGTGTGACCGAAGTCCTCGGCCTTGATGCGTCGCAGATTGACGGGTGGCTGGAAGAAGACACGGTCGAGCCCGAGATCATCGAAGAACGCCTGCTGGAACAGGCTAACGCGGTGATGGAACGCAAGATGGCAGAGGCCGATCCTGCGATCTGGACGCGTGTCGAGAAGTCGATCCTGCTCGAACGGCTTGACCATCACTGGAAAGAGCATCTGGCGACGCTCGATGCGCTGCGTCAGGTCGTGTTCCTGCGCGCCCACGCACAGAAGCAGCCGATTAACGAGTACAAGCAGGAAGCGTTCGGCCTGTTCGAACAAATGCTGGATACGCTCCGTGAAGACATCACCGGCATTCTCCTGAAGAGCGAACTGCGTATGCAGCCGCCAGTCCAGCAAGAACTGCCCGATCTTCCCGACTTCCTGACCGGTCATATCGATCCACTGTCTGGCATCGACAATTCGGACGATGATGATGGCTCCTCCGAGCGTCCCGAACTGTTCGGCTCGCTCGCCGGCAGCCCGCGTGCAGCGTCAGGCCCCGGTGGGTCCAATAAGGACAATCCATACGCTGATATGGAAATCAGCCGCAATGCACAGTGCCCCTGCGGTTCGGGGAACAAGTACAAGCATTGCCACGGTGCTGCAGCCTGAACGCCGGGCTAGATATGGCTAAGGCGCGCCAATGATGCGACAGCGGCTGAAGCGATGGATCAACACCGTGCTTCGGCCCGTTGGCGTGCAATTGGTTGCTGCACAGGAAGACGAGCGTCAGGCGCTTGTCGATCTGTTGCATCGGCAGGGCATTATGCGTGTCATTGATGTCGGTGCGAATAAGGGTCAGTTTGCCGGCCAACTTCTCGACAAGGGTTATAGTGGCACGATCTGCTGCATAGAACCGCTACAGGATGCGCATGAAGCGCTTTCGATGCGGTTTGAGGGGCACAGGCAGGTCCGTGTTCTGGACCGGACTGCCGTCGGCGCTGAAGATGGCAGTGTCACGATGAACGTTGCAGGAAATTCAGTATCGTCCTCGGCACGTGGCATGTTGCCCAGTCATGAAGACGCTGCGCCGCGTTCAGCCTACATCGCCCAGCAAGATGTGCCTCTTGCGCGACTGGATACTCTCTTTGACGGAGACATGCGCGATACCATTTTGCTCAAAATCGACACCCAAGGGCTTGAAAGCGAAGTTCTGGAAGGGGCCAAAGCGTTTTTGCCAAACTGCAAGGCCGTGCTGATCGAGATGTCGGCGGTGCCGCTCTATGACGGTCAGGAGCTTTGGGACGCGTTGCACAAACGCCTGAGCGATGCCGGCTTCATACTGTGGAATCTGATGCCGGACTTCCGCGATCCACGAACCGGGCAATTACTGCAATTCGATGGATTGTACCTGCGCGATTGAGAGCGAGGCTCGATCAAGATCACGCTGTAAGAAAAGGATGGCTCCCCGAGTTGGATTCGAACCAACGACCAAGTGATTAACAGTCACCTACTCTACCGCTGAGCTATCGGGGAACAGCCTCAAAACCTGCGATCAATCGCGGGTAGGGATGCGCCTATATGCAGGCCGGATTCGTTTGGCAAGCCAATCTTCGCATCAAACGACGAATTGTTCGGCAACAATGCGTTCATCGAGTGCGTGGCCGGGATCGAACAGCAGGGTCAGTTCGGAATCGCGGGCGATTTCCAGGCTTACTTCGGCGATGTCGCGGATCTCTTTCTGGTCAGCCACTGCCGCAACCGGGCGCTTGGCCGGTTCATTCACAGTGAACTTGATTGTCGAGCGGTCAGGCAAAATTGCACCGCGCCAGCGGCGGGGCCGAAACGCGCTGATCGGTGTCAGCGCGAGCAGTTGGGAATCGAGCGGCAGGATCGGGCCATTGGCTGACAGATTATAGGCTGTCGAACCCGCTGGTGTTGCGACCAGCACGCCATCGCCGACAAGCTCCTTGATGCGCACCCGTTCATCGACGGACACTTCGAGTTTGGCCGTCTGGCGGGTTTCACGCAGCAGTGAGACTTCGTTGATCGCACATTCGACGTGCTTTTCTCCGTCTTGTGTGATGGCTTCCATCCGCAGCGGAGAAATGCCGATCCCGCGCGAACGATTCACCTTGTCGAGCAATTTTACTCCGGCGCGGTATCGGTTCATCAGAAAGCCGACCGTGCCGCGATTGATGCCGTATGTAGGGATTAACCGCCCGCTATCCAGCATCGCGTGGAGCGTATGCAGCATAAAGCCGTCACCGCCCAGAACCACCACGGCATCGGCATCTTCCATCGGCACCCAGTCATGCGCCTCCTGAAGCTCTGCCGCAGTTTCCTGAGCCTTGGCCGTATCGGAGATCGCCAGAGCGAGCTTCTTGAAGTTGTGGTTGCCGTTCACCTGTCTCTCCCGCAATGTCGTGCTCATGCACGCCAGGTTGCTGGCGCGTTTCTATGGGGGGCTGTGCCATTTGGCAACGCATTGGAATTGGTGGCGGTGTTACAAATTGTTACCGCGTAAGGGACGGGCATGGCCCGTGCTGCACATTCATATGAGTCGACCATGCGAGACGACCTGACCGGAATTTACGGCGTTGCGGCTGCCCGCAAAACGCTGGATGATTGGCAGCAAGAGGCAGTCCAGCAAGGCAGGCCTGCGCCGGTGCATGCGATGCTGCTCGGGTTGGGGCGGTTTGATGCCATCAATCTGGCTTATGGTGAAGCAGTCGGCGACGGTGCACTGGTTACGGTTGCGCAGCGCATTCTGCATTTTGCCGAGGATGAATTCGAAGAGAGCCATTGGCTGGTGGCGCGGCTTGGTGGCGGGAACTTCCTTCTTGCTGCCCACGAGGCTTGTAGCCGCGAGCGCTGGCAATGGCTGGCCGAGGCCCTTGCCGATGCTATCGCGCACCCTATCGTGGAGCTAGCGGGCGCAGGAACTGTCCGTTTGTCTCCAAGGATCGCTCTGATGCGACCGGTGCCCGGAGAAGGTGCTTCTCTGATCTTTGACCGTTTGGCCGAAACGCTGGAACAGGCGCGGGGCCAGCAATCACGCCGGGTTTTGTGGGCCGATGGAGGCCTGACCGTGCCGGGCAAGCGCAGCGCCATGGTCGATGCGGATTTGTTGTCGGCCATAGATCGCGACGAAATCGAGATCGTTTTTCAGCCGCAAGTCGATTTGGAAACGGATGCGATCATCGGCGCCGAGGCTTTGGCACGCTGGCAGCATCCCGAACTCGGCCGGATCGGCGCTGGACAATTATTCGCAATCGCCGAGCGCACCGACCACGTTGCACAGCTTTCCCGCCATATTGCAAAGACAGCGCTAGCGTTGGCAAGCGGATGGCCCGATTCCATGCGTCTGTCGATCAACGTCACACCTGCAGACCTTGCCGCGCCAAGCTTTGCCGGAGAATTGCTCGCATTGCTGTCGGAAACAGGTTTCGCTGCCGACCGGTTGACGCTTGAAATTACAGAGCATGTTCTTCTTGCCGACCTTGAAGACAGTGCAGCTATGCTGTCAATTCTGCGGGAAGAAGGCATCCGCGTCGCGCTGGATGATTTTGGCGCGGGCTTTTGCAATTTCCGCTATTTGAAATTGCTCCCGCTCGACGCAATCAAGCTCGACCGGGCGATGATCGACGGTATCACCGAAGACGAGCGGGATCTTGCTGTCCTGCGGGGTATTATTGCCATGGCCAAGGCATTGCGACTCAGCGTGATTGCCGAGGGCGTCGAGCACGTGTCACAGCGTGACCTGTTGTTTGGCGAAGGGGTTGAATTCTATCAGGGTTTTCTGTGTTCGCAGCCGGTCAGCCAGGCAGAATTTCTAAGGATACTGCCGGTCTAATTTTGGCTTCGCCTAGCCTTTTTGGCGACATTGCTCAGCCCCTTGGTCAGCTGGAACAGACCGTTTAGCCGTGATTGCGGATCGCCCCAGGCGCGGTTGATGACCAGCTTCATATCCGGACGCAATTTTGCCGTGCCTTTCAGGCGATCCACATAGGCGAGCAAGCCCGGGCCATCGGGGAAATTGTCATTGTGGAAGCTGACCAGAGTGCCGCGCGCACCGACATCGATCTTGGCAATATTGGCGGCAATCGCCTGGTGTTTGATCTCGATCAGCCGAACGAGATTGCTGGTCGCATCGGGTAGCGGACCGAAACGGTCGATCATTTCGGCGGCCATCGCCTCGATCTCGGCCTTGTCTTTGGCATCATTCAACCGGCGATAGAGCGCCATGCGCACCGCAAGATCGGGCACATAGTCTTCGGGTATCATGATCGGCGCATCGACTGTAATTTGCGGGCTGACCGTTTCCGGCTTGGCTTCCAGCCCCAATTGCCCGGCCTTTGCGGCGAGAATCGCATCCTCCAGCATCGACTGGTAGAGTTCGAAGCCGACTTCGCGAATGTGGCCCGATTGCTCGTCACCCAGCAGATTGCCCGCGCCGCGAATATCCAGATCATGGCTGGCAAGCTGGAATCCGGCACCGAGACTATCCAGATCGCCCAGAACCTTGAGCCGCTTTTCGGCAATTTCTGACAGCTGCTGATCCTTGGGGTAGGTCAGATAGGCATAGGCGCGCAGTTTGGAGCGACCCACGCGGCCGCGCAGCTGATAAAGCTGGGCCAGGCCGAAGCGGTCCGCACGATGGATGATGATGGTGTTGGCGCTCGGAATATCGAGCCCGCTTTCGACGATCGTGGTCGAGAGCAGAACTTCATATTTCCCTTCGTAAAAGGCACTCATCCGTTCTTCGACTTCGGTCGGGGACATCTGGCCATGCGCGGTGATGACTTTCACCTCTGGCACATATTCGCGCAACCACTCTTCCAGATCGGGCATATCCGCGATGCGCGGCACCACGATGAAGCTTTGGCCGCCGCGATGATGTTCGCGCAGCAAAGCCTCGCGCATCACCATCTCGTCCCATTCCATGACGTAGGTCCGCACGGCGAGACGATCTACGGGCGGGGTCTGGATGGTGGACAATTCTCGCAAACCGGACATGGCCATCTGCAATGTCCGAGGGATTGGAGTCGCGGTAAGCGTCAGCATGTGCACATCGGCGCGCAGCTGCTTCAGCTTTTCCTTGTGCGTGACGCCAAAGCGCTGTTCCTCGTCAACCACCACGAGGCCGAGATTTTTGAACTGTGTGCTTTTGGACAGGATCGCATGCGTGCCGACGACAATATCCATTGTCCCGGCCTCGAGCGCTTCGCGTGTTTCTTTTGCTTCCTTGGCAGGAACCAGCCGTGAAAGACGCCCGACTTTCAGAGGAAATCCGGCAAAGCGTTCGCTGAAATTGGTGAAGTGCTGACGGGCGAGGAGTGTGGTCGGCGCGACAACAGCGACTTGCTGCCCGTTCATCGCGGCCACGAATGCAGCGCGCAATGCTACTTCGGTTTTGCCAAAGCCAACATCACCGCAGACCAGCCGGTCCATCGGGCGGCCGCTTTCCAGATCTCGCAGCACATCGGCGATAGCGCGGTCCTGATCGTCGGTTTCCGCCCATGGGAAGCGGTCGACAAACTGGTTGAAGCTCGATTCCTCGGCTTCCAGAACGGGGGCTTTCTTAAGTGCACGTTCGGCCGCGACTTTCATCAACTCGCCGGCGATTTCGCGAATGCGCTCTTTCAGGCGGGAACGGCGCTTTTGCCACGCCTCGCCGCCAAGCCTGTCCAGCGGCACAGCCTCTTCGGAAGAGCCATAACGGGTCAGAACATCGATATTCTCGACCGGGATGTAGAGTTTATCGCCGCCGTGATATTCGAGCATGACGCAATCATGCTGGCTCTTGCCAACGCTAATCGGTTCAAGGCCCAGATATTTACCGATACCGTGTTCGGTATGAACCACCAGATCGCCGCGACCCAATGCTTGCAATTCGGCAAGAAAGGCGTCGGCGTCCTTCTTGCGCTTTTTGCGGCGCACCAGGCGATCACCCAGCACATCCTGCTCGGTGATGAGCTCCAACTCGTCATTGGCAAAACCGCTATCGAGCGGCAGTACCATGGCGGCAGCGTGGCCTTTGGCGGCGATACCCAGTGCTTCCTGCCACGAGGAAGCCGGTCTGGTTTCAGTCCCGGCCTCGCTCAGGATCGAGGCGATGCGTGATCGGCTGCCCTCTGAATAGGTCGCCAAAAGCGGCTTTTTACCGGCTTTCGCGATCTGGAGAAGGTGGTTGGCCGCTGCCTCATAGACATTGTCCCCGCGCGCGCGCTCCGGAGAGAAATCACGCGCCGAGCTGAAGCCGAAATCGACCGATTTTTCATTCTCCGGCTCTGCGAAAATAACAGTGCGGTGGATGGGCCAATTGGTCAGTCGGTCTGCGAATTCGTCCCGGGTGGCATAGAGCGCATCTTCTGAGAGCGGGCGATAAGAGCCGGCAGCTTGGCCAGCAGCTTTCTCGCGCGCCTGATGGTAGTCGGCGATATCCTTCAAACGCTCATCGCCAGCGGTAATCGCGCCTGCATCGATGATGATCTGGTCATCTTCGCCAAGGTGATCGAACAGCGTGGACAGCTTCTCTTCGAACAGAGGAAGCCAATGCTCCATGCCCGCCAGTCTTCGGCCATCACTCACTGCTTGGTAGAGCGGATCACCCGTCGCGGTTGCCCCAAACATTTCCCTGTAGCGGGACCGGAACCGTTTGATGCTGTCTTCATCGAGCAGCGCTTCGCTTGCGGGCAGCAGCAGATGCGATTTGAGAATGCCGGTGCTGGTCTGCGTTGCCGGATCGAACAGGCGCAGGCTTTCCAGCTCGTCTCCGAAGAAATCGAGCCGCAATCCCTGCTCCAGACCGGAAGGATAAATGTCCACGATCGATCCGCGAACAGCATATTCGCCCGCGTCGACCACCGTGTCAGCGCGGGAGTATCCCTGACGTTGTAACAACTCGGCCAGGCTCTCGCGGCTGATTTCGATACCGGCTTTGAATTCCTTCACAGACTGGCGAATGCGAAACGGGGTCAGTACGCGCTGCAGCAAGGCATTGGCAGTCGTGACCAGCAACTGGGCCGAGTTTTTGCCCGATTGCAGCCGGTGCAATGCCGCAAGCCTTTTCGCGCTGACCGATAAAGCAGGGCTGGCGCGGTCATAAGGCAGGCAATCCCATGCCGGAAACTCTATGACATCCAGTTCTGGCGCGAAAAATTGCGCGGCTTCGATCATTGCCCGCATCGCGGCATCGTCTGCCGCCACGAAAACCGCCCGGCCTTTTGATGCACGCGCAATATCCGACAGCACCAGCGGCTGCGCGCCGCGTGCAACGGATGACAGGGTCAGGGGCGTGGTTGCCGAAAGGATGCGGTTCAGATCAGGCATATCGGTTCAAACGGTGCGGCGTTACAAAGTTCCGCTGGTGAGGGAAATCAGCGGGGTATGTCGACGTAATCGAGCTTTTGCATAAGCTCCATATGCGGCCCGGCAAATGTGTCGGGTGTGGGCTGCGTTTTGAGTGCCCAGGCCATCACATCGACATCATCTTCGTCGAGAAGTCGTTCAAACCAGACAAGGTCTTCTTCCGACCATTGATCGTGATAACGGTCGAAAAAACCGCCGATCATGTAATCGGCTTCTCGCGTGCCGCGGTGCCACGACCGGAATTTGGCGCGTGCAAAACGGGCGGAAAGATCGGAGGATTGAGCCATGTCGGGGCGGGTAGGGCACTCGCCATTTGTGTGCAAGCAGCTATAGCATTCCCATGCGTCCCGAAGTGCTCAATCCTCTCTTTGCCGAAGTCGATTCGCTCGACGGAGTCGGGCCGAAACTAAAGAAACCGCTCGACAAGCTTGGACTGACGCGGTTGCGCGATCTGGCCTATCATCTGCCCGAACGTTTTGTCACGCGGCGTTCGGTAGCGAATCTCGACGAAGCGAGCGTGGGCGAGCATGTGGTTGTTGCACTGACGCCGACCGAGCATCGCAGCCCTCGCGGGCGCGGACCGTATCGTGTTCTGGCTCAGGATGAGGTGGGTAATATCTGCACGCTGACCTATTTCGGGCGGGCTTCTTACACCGCGAAGAAACTACTTCCGCTAGGCGAGAAGCGCTGGGTGGCGGGCAAGATCGACCAGTATGACCAGATGCTCCAGATCGTTCATCCCGATCATGTTGTGGCGGATAGCGCCGAGACGCTGGGGCGTCTTTGCGAACCGGTTTACGCTCTGTCTGAAGGGCTGACCCAGCCTCGTGTGGCAGGAATGGTCGCACAGGCGCTGGCAAAACTTCCTGAGTTGCCCGAATGGATCGAACAGGCGCAATTCAATGCGGAAAGCTGGCCTGCGTGGCACGATGCGCTACAACTAGCTCATAAGGGGGAGCACGAAGCCGCACGCGACCGACTGGCTTACGATGAACTGCTGGCCAATAGCCTCGCTTTGATGCTGGTGCGCGCCGATAATCGTGCGCGTAAAGGGCAGCCCTTGCACGGTGACGGGCGCCTGCGGGATCGTCTGGAGCTGCCCTATTCGCTGACTGGCGCACAATCCCGGTCGGTTGACGAAATCGAGGGCGACCTGGCGCAGGAATCGCCAATGCTCCGCTTGCTTCAGGGTGATGTCGGCGCGGGTAAGACTGTCGTGGCGCTCAAGGCCATGCTGATTGCGAACGAGGCGGGTAAACAGGCGGCTTTGCTTGCGCCGACCGAAATCCTCGCCCGCCAGCATTTCGAGACTTTGCGCAGCATGGCTCGTCCCACAGGCGTGGAAGTCGCCCTGCTGACGGGGCGCGACAAAGGTAAGGCGCGGGAATCGATCCTCATGGGATTGATGGATGGAAGTATCGATATTGTCGTAGGTACCCATGCCATCTTTCAGGACAGCGTGGCTTACAAGGATCTGGCACTGGTTGTGATTGACGAGCAGCACCGCTTCGGCGTCGCCCAGCGCCTTATGCTCGCAAATAAGGGCAAGCGAACCCCGCATACGCTGGCAATGACTGCCACACCGATCCCCCGCACGCTGACATTGGCCCAATATGGCGAAATGGACGTCTCCCGGCTCGACGAGATGCCGCCGGGCCGCCAACCGATCGATACCCGTGTGGTCGCGCAGGAGCGTTTATCGGATGTCGTAGAAGGCGTTGCGCGGCACATTGCTGGCGGCCAGCAAGCCTATTGGGTGTGCCCGATGGTCCGCGAAAACGAGAATGAAGACATCGCTGCCGCCGAAGCCCGCTATGCGGG
Source organism: Erythrobacter sp. (assembly GCA_020629385.1). Classification (GTDB taxonomy): domain Bacteria; phylum Pseudomonadota; class Alphaproteobacteria; order Sphingomonadales; family Sphingomonadaceae; genus Pontixanthobacter. The sequence continues at coordinate 519 of JAHDDJ010000059.1, read as the reverse complement.
GTTGAAAGAACGCTTTGGCGATGACGTGGTGCTGGTCCACGGGCAGCTCAGGCCGGAGATGAAAGACGCCGCGATGGAGCGGTTTGCCAGCGGTCAGGCAAAATTGCTTGTGGCAACCACTGTGATCGAAGTCGGCGTTGATGTTCCCGCCGCCACGCTGATGGTCATCGAGCAGGCCGAACGCTTCGGCCTTGCGCAATTGCACCAGTTGCGGGGGCGAGTAGGGCGCGGTTCGGAGAAATCGGTGTGCTTGCTTCTTCGCGGCAATACCCTGTCCGAAACGGGTCGCGAGCGCCTTGCACTGATGCGCGAAACGCAGGACGGTTTTCGTCTGGCAGAGGAAGATTTGCGCCTTCGTGGCGGCGGCGAATTGCTGGGCACGCGCCAGTCCGGCGATACACCGTTTCGCGTAGCCTCTCTGGAACAGATCACCAAACTGCTACCCAAAGCGCATGATGACGCGAAAATTCTGATGGAACGCGATGGCGGATTGGACGGCTCCCGCGGGGAAGCCGCCCG
>JAHDDJ010000442.1 GCA_020629385.1 Erythrobacter sp. | reverse complement strand
TGGGCGGCTTGCTGAACGAAATTTTCGCTGATCTGCCTGGCACGATCGAACATGGCGATCTGGGCGTGCGCGAAGAAGGCGAGGGCGGCCGGATATTGCCAACCGCAATCTTCGCACGCTGGAGCAATAACGGCTAAGGAACCGCATGGCTGATTCTCTGATTCTCGAAGTTGCTGATCTCGAATATGACGTTCTGACCGGAATCTATTCCGAAGAAACGGGAAAGCCGCAGCCTTTGCGGATCACCATTCAGGCGAAAATGAAGGTTCAGGATCGTTACGAGCCGGACACGCCGCTTGAAGCGAGCAAGAACTACATGGATCTGAAATTCGCTGCCGGCGAAGCTCTGCCCGAAGGTGTGCATTTCAAGCTGATCGAGGCGGTGGCTGACCATATTTGCGAGACATTGTTTGCACAGGATGACCGGATCGAGTCGATCACAGTCAAAATCGTGAAACTGGCCATTGCAGAGGCGAATGAGAAAATCGGCATCACGCTGACTCGTGAGAAACGCTGATTCCATGCACGTGCTGGAAATCGAAACGCTTCCGGAAAGCGCCATCAAAGCAGCGGCCGATTTCTATCGCGACATACTGCCCGGCCTGGCCAACGCTTTTGCCGACCATAACTGCGTCATTCTTCAGCTTCCCAAAGCAACGAGCGATCATGATGACTGGCGGCGCAGCGCCGCGCGCGATGTAGCCCGCGCTTATGCACCCAAGCGGTTTAATATTATCGGCGGAGGCAGCTCCGGCTCGGTCAGTGAAACGAGGGCCTATCTCGAAACGGCGGAAGCCGTAACAGGACAATATCTCAAACTTGCATCCTGATTGCGCAAGAAATGTCCGAAATTTGATCCGGATCAAAGTCAATTGTCCGGAAGTGGCCCAGACATGCTTGCACATAGAAGGAGCAAAGCATGTCCAAACATTTCCTGCGCGAAGAAATTGCCACTCAGGCGAAAGTCACCAATCAGACCCCCGCCGTTCATGAAGTGGACCGCACTTTCGAACTGCCGAGTGGTCTCTACGGTGCGTCAGTAGCATGCTATCTTGGATTTCTGGCGATATTGGCAACCGGCTTTGCAACGCCCGGCCTGATTATCCCGATGGCGATATTTGCATTCTTCATCATCGGCGGGTTCGCACTGCCAACGATTTGGGCAAAGCTTGAGCCTGAAAGCAAATCAAAGGCCAAGACTTGGGCTGCATTCCGCAGTCGCGGTGTGATGACCAATACCGGTCGTCTCAATGGCGGTGAGGCAGCGGTACAGGTGCTGATCCTGCCCGTTTTGATCGTTATGTGGGGCTTGGCAGTCGTAACGATTGCTGCGCTGGTATGACTTGCTAGCCCACTGTCGGTGGGGCTGGTCGGGGGGAAACCGGCACTAGCAGCAGCGCGAGGCCGCACCCGACGGTCTCGCGCTTTTGCGTTTAGCTGCCGCGTGCATTCCGCAATTCGGCGAGGATGCGATCTTCTTCGCGGATCAGAGGCAGCACCGCGTCACGGGCTTCGGCGACTCTGGCCCGCTGCTCGAAAGCGAGCGTGGTGTCGACAAACAGCAAATCCAGATCGGCGATGACTATGGCGGTGCGGCTGCGCTGCGAATCAAGGTCGGCGAGCGCGATTTCTGCATCGGTCCATGCTTTACTCGCAACCGCCGC
>JAHDDJ010000441.1 GCA_020629385.1 Erythrobacter sp. | reverse complement strand
GCGATACCCATTTCGCGGGCAGTGCGCATGATCCGGCAGGCAATCTCGCCGCGATTGGCGATCAGAAGCTTTTTCATCATGTGCAGCGGTTAAGCCGCGCGCGCCTTTTCCGCAAGCATCCGCCTGTTCCAATGCGGCATTTCGTCCGGACCCTTGGGGCGGTTGACCAGCGCTTCGAAGAAGGCGGCACAGGCATGGCCGATTTTCTGGGCCTTGCTGGTATAGACGCGGTGATCCCATGCAGCCTCTCGCTTGGCGCGTACTTCGTGGCCGATGGCGGTGTAGATACGCGCTGCGGTCAGGATCGCCCAGCGGCTGCGGAAAGGAAGCTTGGCCGCACCCAATTTCGAAGCCTGTGCGTGGCGATGCATCAGCACGACCAGCTTATCGGCCATATCGGCCAGCTCGGTCCGGTGATGCGGCTTGGTATGCTGGCCGGGTTCGATATCCTCTTCGACCAGCCATTCCATTGGTAAGTAGCATCGGCCCGCTGCATCATCCTCAACGATGTCGCGGGCGATATTGGCGAGTTGAAAGGCCAGACCCAAGTCGCAGGCGCGATCCAGCGTGTCTTCGTCTTTCGGATCGACGCCCATTACCAGCGCCATCATCACACCCACAGCTCCAGCAACGTGGTAGCAATATTGCAGCAAGTCCCCCTCGCTGCGTGGTCGCCATTCTTTGGCATCGAGCGCGAAACCGGCGATCACATCGTCCGCCATTTCGGGCGTGATCCGGCATTCCTTCGCGACAAGCCCGAACGCATCAAACGCGACGTCGGCTGTGGGCAGCTCTTCAAAGGCACGCTGCGTGAGAACGCGGATCGATTTCAGCCGGTCTTCGGGGTTCGACTGGTCGCCCAGTTCTCCGCCCATATCCTGCGCATCGGCAATATCGTCGCAGCGACGGCACCACGCATAGAGCAGCCAGACCCGCTCACGCGTTGCCTTGTCGAACAACCGGCTTGCAGCAGAAAAGCTTTTGGAGCCGCGCTTGATCGACAGCCGCGCTTTCTCGACCAGCGCGGCGCGGTGCCTCCCGCCGCCCGCGCTTTGCGGTGTCGTCCGCATGATGCGTGAAGGCGCGAGAAGGCGATCCTTGCTCACAAATCATCCGCTTTCATCTGGAAGATCGGCGTATGCGGTTCGTAGGCGGCCATCTTGTCGAGAAGGGCTTCGATCGTGTCTGCCGCGACCAGAATATTCTGGTGCGCCGGACGGACAAAGCCGACTTCCGCCATCTTCGCGTTGAACGCGATCAGATCGTCATAAAAACCAAAGGCGTTGAGCAGGCCGACCGGATTGTCATGATAACCGAGCTGCGCCCAGCTCATGGCTTCCCACAATTCGTCCATCGTGCCGACGCCGCCGGGGATGGTGATGAACCCGTCGGACAGATCGGTGAACAGCTTCTTGCGCTCATGCATGCCGGGAACCGTATGCAGTTCGGTGCAATCGTGATTGGCGACTTCGGAATTGGCGAGCGCATCGGGGATCACCCCGATCACCTCTCCGCCAGCCTCCAGTGCGCCAGAGGCGACCGCGCCCATCAGGCCCAGCCTGCCGCCGCCATAGACAACCCCGATGCCTCGCTTGGCCAGCGTTGCACCGACTTCGCTGGCGAGAGCCATATAGCGAGGGTCATCCGGCGTAGCGGACCCGCAATA
>JAHDDJ010000440.1 GCA_020629385.1 Erythrobacter sp. | reverse complement strand
GCAGGTGATCGCGGCGGGCTAGGGGCCTGATGAATGGCGGTTGAGAGCCCAAAATGACAGATGCTGCACGGCGGACGAATGGCTGCTTGGTGGCATAATTATGCATCATCTTTGACGGCCTCACCATCCAAAAACTCCTCTCGGAGCCAATCCTCAAACAGCAAGACCACTGATCGTTTTGAACGCTTTGATTTAGGCCGCATGAGGTAATGCGCGCTTGGTGTGGGAACGTCTGCGCCAATGATCGAGACGCGCGCGCCCGTCGCATTTGCCATTTCAACCAAACGCCTGAGAACAACTGCGTATCCGCCTCCATTCGCGGCCAGCTCGATCGCGGCTGTCATTGTATCAACATAAAGTTCGTCTGCGCCCGTCGACAAAGTAAGATCATGGGCTGCCAAGTATCTGACCCAGTCAGCTTCCTGCCCCAAAATGCGAATGAACGGACCCTTCAACAATTGGTCAAGACTAAGGGCCGTTTTGTCCAAGTGCACAGCCCCAATCGGGACCATTACATCATCAGACAAACGTTCTGACGCTGCATCCGTCCAATCCCCTCTGCCAACGCGCAGTTCCACATCGACGTGATCAAACCCTGTCGTATCTGTCCAGATGTTAGACACGAGACGGATATCGATGTCAGGGTAGGCCAGCTTGAACTTGGGCAGCCGTGGTGCCAACCAAAGAGCGGAGGTCGAGATCGGCGCTTTGACGGTGATGGTCTCGTTGCGGGTTGCCCCAAACAGGCTGGTCGTGGCAACGTCGATGTCCGCCAAAGCCTGCCTGACTGTCGAAACATAGGCCTGCCCGATATCGGTCAACGAGAGATGGCGTGCCTTGCGGTGAAACAGGCGGCTTTCCAATTGCTCCTCCAAAGTTCGAATATGAAGGCTCACGGCTGTTTGGGTAAGACCCAATTCAGTTGCGGCTGCGGTGAAGTTCAGATGGCGTGAGGCCGCTTCGAACGTGCGCAGCCATGTCAGGTTAATCTGTTTTGCGAACACAGCTTATCACCAAAAATTCTTGCTTATAAAAGCCTTTTTTAGTCACTTTTACTTTTCCTGCAAGTCGTAGAAACCTCAGCCTGCCAAGATCCCTCTTTGTTCAGGAAATCACCCTATGCCTATGTCTCAGCTCGACACCTTCGCAATTGAACAGCCCCTTATTCCCACGGCCGCAAATGACAACCCCAGTGGCTTTGTTGCGGCTTTGGGTGATCAGCCGATTGAAGGCGGATTTGATCCGGTCTTTGGTGATGTGACTTGGCAAACACTGATTTCAGGTGACAAAACACAGTCGAACGGCGTGGTTCTGGGTGTCGCCACTTTTCCTGCCAATGGCGTCTTGCACCTGCATCGCCATACACCACCCGAATTTTACTTTGGCCTCACAGGTTCGGGGACCGTCATGCTGGATGGGCAACCCGTCGAAATTGTTCCTGGGTCGGCCATTTTTATCCCTTCCGATGCGGAACATGGTGTAACTGCCGGACCGACCGGTTTGACCTTTGCTTACGGGTTTGGCGAAGACGCCTTTTCAGAGATCGAGTACAGATTTTCAGCTGTGCAGTAACCAACAGCGGACATTCATAGGTACTTCATCAAAGTCTGTTTCGTCCCGCAAAGCTGACTTCTGGCCAACAAAAAAGGCCCCGTGCTTGCCGGGG
>JAHDDJ010000058.1 GCA_020629385.1 Erythrobacter sp. | reverse complement strand
TTACTTGACCAGTTCAACCTGCTCGAATTCCAGTTCGACCGGCGTTGCACGGCCGAAGATCGAAACCGAAACCTTGACCTTCGCCTTGTCGAAATCGAGTTCCTCGACCACGCCGTTGAAGCTCGCGAACGGACCGTCGAGAACCTTGACGGAATCGCCGATTTCGTAATCGACATGGATGTCTTTCTTCGGCGCGGCTTTTGCTTCCTCGACACCGCCGAAATAGCGTGCGGCCTCTTTTTCGGAAATCGGCTGCGGCTTGTTGTTCGAACCGAGAAAGCCGGTCACTTTCGGCGTGTTCTTGACCAGGTGATAGATATCATCGGTCATTTTCAGCTTGGCCAAGACGTAGCCGGGCATGAACTTGCGTTCGACCTGAACCTTCTTGCCGCGCTTGATTTCGGTGATGGTCTCTGTCGGAACTTCGACTTCTTCGACACCATCGGACAAGCCAAGACGGTCTGCCTCATGAAGGATCGCGTCGCGAACCTTGTTCTCGAAACCCGAATATGCGTGGATGATGTACCAGCGAGCCATCTGTAATCCCTGTAAACCGTATGGGTGCTACGCTTCGGCGCAGCGCAAAAAATCAAGCGAGTGAAAGCAACCAGGTGACAATCGATCCGAAGACCGTGTCGATACCGAGAAAGAACAGCGACAGGATAATCATCATGATACCAACGAAAATCGCGGTGGTGATGGTTTCCTGACGCGTCGGCCACACCACTTTGCGCGTTTCGTCGCGGACCTGCTGGACGAATTTCGCAGGTGATGTCTTGGTTGTTTTCTCGGCCATAATTTCCAGCTTTCGCTGCCTTGTTCAATTTCTGTCCCTTCCGGGATGGAGCCTAGATAGGTTTCGGCGCCGTCCCAATTCAAGATCGGGCTGGGCTTTTCTAACTCCAATGTCGGAAGACGTGAGTCGTTTAGTCGCGAGGTGCACTAAAAGCAAGACACCCTGCACACCGCATATCTCTCTTGGTCATATCGGTGATTTTGCGCTGGTCTTGCGCCCTTCACCCCTCTAGCGTGCGCGCCAATCATATTCGTAGGAGGGGAGCCAATAATGGCTGCAAGCGAAGCCGGGTCATCCAGTCTGATCGACCGCGTCACCAATGTTTCCGATTTCATCTGGGGCGGCACATGGAACGGGGAAACCCTGCCATGGCTGTCCATCGGCGGACAACCGATCCCGCCCATGACATTGATTCTGCTGGGCATTGGTCTGTGGATCATGGTCGGCCTGAAATTCTATCCGATCCGCAATCTGGGCAGCGCCTTTGCTGGTCTGTTCAAAGGCCGCAAAAGCGAAGGCGATGGAGAAATTTCGCCTTTTGCCGCTCTCTCGACCGCGCTTTCCGGCCAGGTCGGCACGGGTAACCTTGCCGGTGTTGCCACTGCCATTGCTCTGGGCGGACCGGGCGCGATCTTCTGGATGTGGATCACCGCGCTGGTCGGCATGGCGCTGGCGTTTGCCGAGGGTTCACTGGCCATTCGCTACCGTGAAAAGACATCGGACGGCGTCTATCGCGGCGGACCGATGAGCTACATCATGATGGGTCTGGGCAAGAAATATACATGGCTCGCCATCCTGTTCTGTCTTGGCACGCTGTTCTCCGCTCTGGTCACCGGCAACTCAATTCAGGCGAACGCCGTGGCTGACGGCCTCAACGAACTGTTCGGTATCGAAGAATGGCTGGGCGGCCTGATTGTCGCCGTGCTGGTCTTCATCGTCATTATTGGCGGGATCAAATCCATCGGCGGTGTTGCCGAGAAGATTATCCCGTTCATGGCGGCTGCCTATATTGTGATGGCAGTCATCGCCCTGATCCTGAATATCGGCGATATTCCTGCAACATTCGGACTGATTTTCCACGGGGCGTTCAACCCGCAGGCAGCCACTGGCGGCTTTGTTGGTGCGGCAATCATGCTGGCCATCCGCGCGGGTGTAGCCCGCGGCCTGTTCTCCAACGAGGCGGGTCAGGGTTCGACACCAATTGCCCACGCTGTGGCGCAAACCAACGATCCTGAGCAGCAAGGCCGCATGGCGATGCTGGGCACCTTCATCGACACTATCGTGATCTGCACCATGACGGCACTGGTTATTCTGACAGTTCAGGGTGATTTCACCGGCGGCGGTCAGGCTGTGGCCCATGCGTGGAATTCGGACCTTGAAGGCTTTGCGATGACCAGCGGCGCCTTTGCCGCCGCATTCCCGGTCACCATTGCCAGCATCCCGATCGGCACACTGATCGCATCAACCGCGCTGATCCTGTTCGTGTTCACCACGCTTCTCACATGGAGCTATTATGGCGAGCGTGCGATCACGTTCATCTATGACCGCATCCCGGGTTCGACCCGCAGCGGCGAGAAAGTGCTGCACATGATCTGGCGCGTATTGTGGTGCGTGGTGATTTATATCGGCGCGTCGCAGGACCTCACGCTGGTGTGGCGCCTGGGCGACATTTCCAACGCGGCAATGGCGCTGCCCAACTTGCTGGCGCTGGCCTTGCTGTCCGGTGTGGTGTTCAAGCTGGCACAGGGCGACAAGACTGCGGGTGAAGATCACCATGCGGACACGCCTGAAGAACCCAACGAGTATTGATCGGCGTCACGCCTTTTCAATCACGCAGCACAAAGAAGGGCCGGTCGCGATGACCGGCCCTTTTTCGTGACGATTGTAGAAAGTGGTTCCGGTCAGCGGGCGCCAAACAGGCGGGCGAGGAAGCCCGGCTCGTCCATCGGCAGAATTGGGCCATGCTTGTAAAAGCGCAGCGAGGCATCGCTGTAAGGCCGCGGCTGTGCCCATTGGTCGGGGCGGCTGCTACGATATATCAGGCTCGACATGGTCCGTTCTCCTTCGGTCTGCGATCCATTCATCGCCGCTAAAGCACGCATCGGCTGCGGCTTTGCTGAACGATCAGGTTGCCATTCGTTCAGACACGCCGAAAGGTTGCGCCGGATTTCGCATTGTCTGGAAATGTCAGGAGAATGACCTGGCAGGGGCACAGAGACTCGAACTCTGGACCTTCGGTTTTGGAGACCGACGCTCTACCAACTGAGCTACGCCCCTACAGGCCAGCAGCGCCTCTAATGCGATGCGCAGCGGATAGCAAGGCGGCAGATGATGCAGACCGGCAATTTATGCAGGTGCAGTATCGCTGCGCAGTCTGTAAGATCATGCCATGCACGGCCCGCCCCCTCCAATCATTCCGTCAGACATGCTGTTGCTCGCCTATCGCAGCGGGATTTTCCCGATGGCGGATAGCCGCAATGATCCGGAAATCTTCTGGGTGGAACCGAAAGAACGCGCAGTTTTCCCGTTGGACAGATTTCGCCCCGGAAAATCGCTTCGTAAAACAGTCCGTCAAGACAGGTTCAGAGTGACCTGCGACACCGCCTTCGCGCAAGTGATCGACGCTTGCGCCCAGCCGCGCCTCGAACATCCCGAAAGCTGGATCAGCCATCGGATCACCAGCAGCTACACGGCACTACATCACGCTGGCCACGCGCATTCGATCGAATGCTGGAGGGATGGTGCGTTGGTTGGCGGGCTGTATGGCGTCAGCTTCGATCGGGTGTTTTGCGGGGAAAGTATGTTCAGCCGCGCCGACAACGCCTCCAAGGTTGCGCTGGTATGGCTGGTTGCGATGCTGAAACATGCCGGGTTCAAAGTGCTGGATTGCCAGTTCATGACCGACCATCTCGCCTCGCTAGGCGCGGTTGCGTTGCCGCAGCAGGACTATCTCGAATTGATCACTAATGCTGGGGAGCCGCCCCGTATGACTCTGCCCGAAGCCTATGCCTCGTTGGTTGCGGCGGCTTCCGGTGTTGGCGAAGGTTCTGACGGGGAAGCTGGGGGCGGGGTCGATGCGCCGGGACGATCATCGCCCGGGAAGCTCATCGCGCAGTCTTTCACCCAGACATCATAGACCGGGTGTTCGACAACATTCACCGAGGGCGATTCTTTGAAAAGCCATCCGGAAAATACCGTTGTCCAATCCTCGCCATCGCTATTATCATCGACCAATAGCTGGACAAATACACCGGTTTGCTTGGGCATTTCCCACGGCGCTGTCCGTTCGCATGCCGATACGCGGATGATCGCATTACCCACCCGGCGCGATTCGCCGGGTTTGAGCTGGATATCTTCCGACAAATTGTTGCGTTTGTTGAGCAGACCAACGGTTGCTACGCGCTCCGCCATCGGCGTACCCAAAGGTTCCTCGCCCTGCGCCTGAGGCGGGGCGGAAGGTTGTGTCTGCAAATCTTCGGGAATTTCAGTTTCCACCGGCGTCGGTGCCGTTGGTGCATTATCGCCGCACGCTGCCAGTGCGAGGACCGAAAGCGATACCGTCAATACTGGCAAGCGGCAGCGCATGATCAGCTGCCGGGCGTCCAGGCTTCGTAATCGCCGGTTGCCTTGGCCCGTTTGCCGCCCTGCTCCAGAGCGCCGGCCGGGCGGTACGCATCGGCGGTTCCTGTAGCATTGGGCGTGTAATCCACTTCCCAGATCTTTGCTGGCGGCAGATAGCTTTCCGGGACTTCATCATACGAGCCATGGAGCCAGCCATGCCATTCGGAAGGCACGCGGCTGGCATCATTGGCACCATCATAGATCACCCAGCGGCGCTTGCGGCCATCCGCCTGCGCCTTCTTGGCGATGTAATATTTGTTGCCCTGCGCGTCGGTGCCGACATGCTCGCCCTTGCGCATGGTCCACAGATGGGTGCCGATGGTCGCGCCATCCCACCAGGTGAAAATCTTGCCTAGAAAGCTCATGCGGCGCGGTTAGCCGATTCGGCGCGTCGGGCCAAGTGTGAAAGCGTCACTGCGCACCGCCAATCGCCTGACCACGGAACTACTCGTCCCACTGCACCAGATCGCCCGGTTCGATCCCCAACTCCGCAGCGCGGCCTCCGGGGATTTCAAAGACCAACTTGGTAAGGCCCACAGCCGTCGAATTGTCGAGCGAATAGGGCACCGTTTGCGCCGCGATATTCATGATCCGGTTATCGACGCCAACAAAAATGATATCGAGCGGCAAAGGCGTATTCTTCATCCAGAAACTGGCCACGTCCGGCGGATTGCGCGGGAAGATCATCCCTTCATTGGGCCCCAGTTCGGTGCGGAACATCAGCCCCTTGGTCTGTTCCTCGCCGCTGCGCGCAACTTCAACGTTGAAATTATGGACCGTATCGCCGCTGGTGACTGTTAGCGGCACCACTTCCAGACCCGATACCGGATGTACCGCAACCGTCGCCTCAGCCGCTGGCGTTTCGCTTGCTTCCTGAGGCGAGCATGCGGCCAGTGCCAGCGCGATCCCGATCAAGCAGTTTCTTACTACCATATTCTCAATATTCCTCGTCACGCGCTTGTTCGATCCATTCCTCGATCATGCGCTCGCTGGTTGCATCCATTACTTTGCGCACGTGGTCAAATCCATGGCCTGCGCGCAGCAAGGCCGCAATCTGCTTCTCGCGCCGGTCAGGCTGCAAATCGCCTTGGTAATAGGGCCCAAAGCGGCGTTTGCGGGCCATAGTCTGCACGGCTTCACGCTTGCGCCATTCATCGGGCGCAACATCCTCCCGGATTGCCTCGTCAATTCCGGCTGCATAAAGCGCCTGAGAGACGCGACGCGGTCCGTAACCACGGTTGAGCAATCCGCCCGCCTTCGATTTCGCGTAAAGTGCATCGTCGACATAGCCCAGCTCGACATAACGAGCGCACAATCCTGCAACGTCCGGTTCTGCTTCATCTTCCCACCCGCGCTCACGGATTTTGCGCTTCAAATAGGTTTCCAACTTTGATGCGCTGGTTGAAAAACGCGCGACATAGGCCAGTGCCAAATCCCGCAAACGCGTCGAATCGAGCGGTTTTGACGGTCGTTTGGGCCGTTTGGTGGAGTATTGCCTATCGCTCATTGGCCTTATTCGTGCCACAGTCTAAGGGAAATGGGAAAGATTACTGCGGTGTGATTGGATCGAATGCGCCGCAAGGGACTGATTGGAAGCGCCATAAAGGCGCGTAAATGACGGGTTTTCTTTGACAAATATGACCGACGCCGCACTTACGCCGACGCCGAATGATTGCCCTTTGCCCCGCAAAAGGGCCGACTTTGCGACCTTTGGCGAAGCGATCGATTATGCCGCGCAAAGCCGGAAAGGCCTCAATTTTCACGACATGCGTGGAAATCTGGCGCACGTCTATCCCTATTCCGAAATGCGCGAAGATGCGATTGTGATGGCCAACCGGCTGGTTGCCTATGGCATCAAGAAAGGTGACCGCGTCGCCTTGATCGCGGAAACCTGCGCAGAATTTGCTGCCCTGTTCTGTGGTGCTGTTTATGCAGGCGCCTGGCCCGTTCCCCTTCCCCTGCCGACCGGGTTCGGCGGCAAAGAAGGTTATATCGACCAGCTTGCGGTTCAGTTGAACAGCTCGGACCCGCATCTGCTGCTCTACCCTGAAGAAATTGCCGAGATGGCAGGGGCCGCTGCCAAAATGCAGGGTTGCGATGCGCTGTCGTGGCAAGATTTCGCGATGAATGACGCGCCGGATGCGGAACTGCCCGAACTACAGCCTGATGATATCTGCTATTTGCAATACTCGTCTGGCTCCACCCGCTTCCCGACCGGCGTCGCGGTGACGCACCGCGCCTTGCTGCATAATCTTTACGGCCATTCGACCAGCATGGATTTGCGCGACAATGAGCGCTGCGTCAGCTGGCTACCATGGTACCACGATATGGGGTTGGTCGGTTGTCTGCTGTCACTGATCGCCAATCAGGTATCAGGCGATTATTTGAAGCCCGACGCTTTCGCCCGCAGACCGCTGGCTTGGCTCGACCTGATCAGCCGCAATTCTGGCGGTACTCTGTCTTACTCACCGACTTTCGGCTACGATATTTGCGCGCGCCGGATCTCCAGCCAGAGCAATGTCGCAGAACGCTTCGACCTGTCCCGTTGGCGGATTGCCGGCAACGGTGCCGACATGATCCGTCCGGACGTTATGCAGAGCTTCGTCAACGCATTCGCTGACGCAGGTTTCAAGGCATCGTCCTTCACCCCGTCTTACGGACTTGCGGAGGCGGTCCTCGGCGTAACTGTCATGCCACCGGGCGAAGGTATCCGCGTCGAACTGGTCGAGGAAGAATTGTTGTCCGGCACTCGCGGCGATCTGTCGCGCCCTGCCCGGTACCGTGCCATCGTCAATTGCGGAAAGCCGATCCCCGACATGCAGGTCGAAATCCGCAGCGAAGACGGATCGACCCGCGATGACCACCAGATCGGCAAAGTCTGGTGCTATGGCCCCAGCGTCATGCACTCCTATTTCCGCAACGAAGAAGCGACCGAGGACTGCCTTGTCGATGGCTGGCTAGACACTGGCGATATGGGATACATGGCGGATGGCTATCTGTTCATTGTCGGCCGCGCCAAGGACATGATAATCATCAACGGCAAGAACCACTGGCCGCAAGATATCGAATGGGCAGTCGAGCAATTGCCCGGCTTCAACCATGGCGATGTCGCCGCCTTCTCGATGGAAACACCGAGCGGCGAGGAAGCGCCCGCCGTTTTGGTCCATTGCCGCATTTCTGACCCTGAAGAGCGTTCGAAATTGCGTGGCCAGATCCGCGACAAGGTCAGCTCTATCACCGGTATGAACTGTGTCGTTGAACTGGTTCCGCCGCGCACATTGCCGCGCACAAGCTCGGGCAAACTGTCCCGTGCCAAGGCGAAAAAGCTTTATCTCAGCGGCGAAATCGAGCCCATCCAGGTGATGGAAGCGGCCTAAACACCGCTACAGACATCCTGCTAGCGTGCGATACTGCCCCAACTGGCAGTGACGTTCTGCGCCCGCGATGGCTCGACGCTGACCAACCGGATGCCTGCTGCGCGCAATTCGGCAGCGACAATGGTCGCCGCTTCTTCCGGCCCAGACAGGATCACCGGCGCATCGACACGGGCGGCGGCCCAGATGATCAGCTTGATCGCTTCCGCACCTTGCTCGGTAGGTGCACCATCAGCGAAGACTACGCTCGGCAGGGCCTTTGCAGGTGGTATCAGCTGAACCTTCCAGTCGGGTTCGGTTGCAGAAATGCGCCCTTCCAGATCAGCATAGGCTTTCAGCGTTGCGCCATCCAGCTCGCGTGCTTTCACCATCGCCCGTCGCTTCTCACGATCGAGGATGACTTCGCTGTCAGGCACACCAGCCATCAGAGCAAGGCGGTGCCCAAGATCGCGGGCACGCTGGAAGGCGGCAGCCTCTTCGGCTTCCTGTGCAGAGGCAAGCTGCGCCTGTTCCGCCCCGCGCTCATCACGCACCAGCAATTGTTTGAGCGTGATTTCGACCGGACGACCCAAGTTCGTGGCTAGCCTTTTCTCCGCCTGCTCTTCAGCGTTTGGCTGGAACTTTGGCGTCCAGACATCGGCCGAAACCTGAATCGTATCGCCGCCAAAGGTGATTTCCGGCTGCGATAAACGCGCCTCGCTGCCGAAATTGGCCGCCAGTTCGCCGCGCACCTGCCGTGCTGCATTGGCTTCCCATGCAATTTGCCGCAATGACAGACCAAGCGGCACAGCCAGCGCGACAAACACCACGACAATCGCGAAATTCTGGAATTGCGTCTGTTTCTCCGACAGGCGGGTCCGGAATCCGTACAAACGCGCCATCAAAGCAGCGATCAAGGCAATCGCCATGAGGTTCGTCACATACAGCAACAGAGCGCCAGAGAAGACTGTCCAGTTAAAGGTCGCAAGCCCGAAACCGACCACAGCAAGCGGCGGCATCAAGGCAGTCGCAATCGCCACGCCGACAATAGTCCCTTCCCGACCACGGATCATCGCATAGGCACCTGCCAGTGCAGAGAACACCGCGACCAGCAAATCAAACAGATTGGGCCGCGTGCGCGAGGCGATTTCAGGCGTTATATCCTGAATCGGGGACAAGAAGACGATGGCTGAACACAGGCCAACCGCCATTGCGCTGCCCCATGCAAGCGATTTGGCCGATTGGCGTAGCCATTTGTAGTCGCCAGTTGCCAGCGCAAAACCCAACCCCATAATCGGATCCATCAACGGGGATAGCAACATCGCGCCGATGACTACCGCTGGCGAGGATAGTAACAGGCCGAGGATCGCAATCCCGCCCGACATGGCTGTCATGAACAGATAGCGCGCGGACATCTGGCACTCGGCGCGGCGTTTATCGATCACCGCCGACTGGTCAATGGTGCCAACAACATCATCACGCCACCATTTGCGCCAGCTCAGTATGACACGCGCAAAGGACAGGTCATTGGTTTTGGGTGTGGGCGTATTGTTCGGCATCTGGCTCGCCATGGGCGGGCATTCCTCTTTCGGTTGAATATGTCCTGTAGACGGTCTGAAAAGCGAACGAAAGCATGGACGTGCTGCCAATGTTGCGGCACAATTCTTGAACTTCGTGTCTTATGACCTTAATACAGTACTATATTCACAACGCATGCAGACCATCTGCGGCGTATTTGCACAGGGAGCCGGACGCATATCATGAGCGCAACCGAGACGAAAACCGCCACTGATCTCGACCTTGAACTGACGCCGCCCGATCCTGTGCCCGAGGTGAAGCCCGCCAACGCGGCGGGGCTCGTCCCAGTATCGGAAGAAGTGCAGTCGAAACTGGCCACAAAGGTTGATTCCTTCGTGCAGGATCTGATCAGTGCCGACGCCAATTCTCCGGAATTCGGCAAGAAGGTCGATCAACTGACCAATATGGGCCGCAAGGAAATCATGGCGGCGGCGCAGATGTCCAACCGTTTCCTCGATCGTCCGATCCGGGCAATGGACAAGGATGAAGGCGTTGGCGCCAATTTGCAGGAACTGCGCAATGTGGTGGAGGATCTCGACCCCGGCAAGCGCGGCAAGCTGACCGGTACACGCAAGTTGTTCGGGATCATTCCGTTCGGCAACAAGCTGACCAATTATTTCCGTTCCTACCAAAGCGCGCAAACGCATATCCAGGAAATCCTGTCTAAGCTGGGTAACGGCAAGGACGAACTTCTGATGGACAATGCCGCCATCGATGTTGAGCGCCAGAAGCTGTGGGAAGCGATGGGCGATCTTGAGCAGATGATCCACATCTCCAAAACGCTGGATGAGAAGCTGGAAGCGAAAGCCGCCGAGCTCGACGCAACCGATCCGGCAAAGGCAAAGGCTGTTCGTGAAACAGCACTGTTCTATGTCCGCCAACGCACCCAGGACTTGCTGACCCAAATGGCGGTCAGCGTGCAAGGCTATCTTGCGCTTGATCTGGTCAAGAAGAACAATGTCGAGCTGGTCAAAGGTGTGGACCGCGCCAGCACCACGACCGTTGGCGCACTGCGTACCGCCGTAACAGTTTCGGAAGCCATGACCAACCAGCGCCTTGTGCTGGGCCAGATCACTGCGCTGAACGAAACGACGGCAGGGATCATCGACAGCACGTCCACTCTGTTGCGCGACCAGACCGGCAAAA
>JAHDDJ010000439.1 GCA_020629385.1 Erythrobacter sp. | reverse complement strand
TGCCTCGTCTGACCGCCGTGCCAGCACTGCATGATAGCCGCCTTGCGCAAATCGCTGGGCGACATGCCCGCCAATGCCAGCACCTGCACCGATAACGAGGAAAACGGGCTTTTGGTCTGGCATAGGCTGTTCCTGCTAATTGGCTTCAAGTCTCGCTTTGATAGCAGATGCCAACCGATCACCCAATTGCGGGCCTTGTTCGGGATACAGGTATGGCTCGATAGCCTCTGCCTCCATCACCATCAGCGCACCATCAATATCGCGGATCAGGTCGATACGTGCATAGAGCGGTGCGGTATCACCCGGCATGGCGCGGACTACATGGGTGGCCACGGCGATATCGCTTTCAGACGGCGTGACGGCCTGTTCTTTGCCGCCGTAGAGCGACTGGATTCTGTATTCGCCTTTGGCAGCCGTTTTACGGATCGCATGGCTGAACGCGCCGTCGATAAAGACGAGGGACAGCTCACCCTCGTCCTTGATGGCAGGGAGAAAAGGCTGGATCATCGCGGCATGGCCCATTGTCCAGTCCGGATCGGGCAGTTCGTCCAGCGCGAACAGATGCTGGCCCATACCGCCTGCTCCCACTTGACGTTTCACTACGAGCCGGTCGCATCCGAAATGGTCGAATGCGGCGACAATTTCGTCCAAGCCGGGATTGTCGGACCAAAGCGTTGGAATGATCCGCGCGCCCTTGCTTTCAAGATCCCTCAGATAGGCTTTGTCGAGATTCCAGCGCACCAGCGCAGGCGGGTTGCAGACCAGAATGCCTGCCGCTTCCAAAGCTTCGAGCTTGGCGAGAAATTCGACGGCATGATCCTGATAATCCCACGCGGTGCCGAGCAACACGCAATCGAAACCGGCAAAGTCGGGCAAGGGCGAACGCCACTCGATTTCGGTCAGACTGCCGCCCCGCGCCTTTATCGCAGGGCGCAGCGCGGCAATTTGCAGATCATGTTCGAACGCATCGCCGCGGCGTACCGCCGCTCCGCCCAGCGCAGCAGGCAAGGTTTCGGGGCAGGCGAGAAAGGCGACCCTCACCGCAGTTCCTCGCGGCTATTTCGCCACTTCATTTTGGCCATCTGCCCCCATTCGAAAAGCGCCCACAACATCAACGCGACGAATACAAGTCCCCACCAGCTTCCATCCTTGAACAACGTCCAGCCTAACACTCCGAACCATGGTAGAATTAGGAAGCTGAAGACATATACCGGCCAGGGGAGGTTTTTTGCGGTATCCGATAATCGTTCAGTTCGTCCCCGCTTTGGAAGGTCCGGTTTGCGTTGCCGAACGTGCCGGTACGGTGCTGAATACATCCAAATTGTGCTTCCAACGACGCCCGCGCCTATCGTAATTTCGAAATATCTCTCGAATGCTTCCAAGGGATGATCGAGTGCTGTTGCTATTGTGGAGATAATCGCAACCGAGAATACCAATACGAGAATCCATTTGAGTATTGACCAAAATCCGAATTGTTTCAGATGAGCAGCTTCAAGCGCCTCATACTCTTCAGGTTTCAATAGATACCCCTGGCTCCAGGGCGTAGGGTAATAGGCGTAACCGTCCGGCCTTCGGACAAATCTCATTGCAAAAGACTGTCGAAGGCCGAGCACGCTAAACCGCAGCCAGTGCCTGATCGAAATCGGCAATCAGATCGTCCGGGTCTTCGAT
>JAHDDJ010000438.1 GCA_020629385.1 Erythrobacter sp. | reverse complement strand
TTACAAATAAACGCACAAACATCAACGACCCCCAAAAGATACTGCGCGATCCAATGTACAAAAATCGGACGGCGATTCTAGTATCAATCGGACATTATTCAGAGGCAATATACCTCTCAACATTTTTCGCCAGAACATCCATCGGAACATTACCGCCCAGAATAACGGCATCGTTGAAGGCCTTCATATCGTATTTGCTGCCAAGTTCGGCTGCGGCCTTGCTGCGCAGGTCGACGATGCGGCTGTGGCCCAGCTTGTAGCCGGTTGCCTGTCCAGGCCAGCTGCAATAGCGGTCCACCTCGCTGGCGACTTCCTGCGGTTTTGAGCCATTGCGCTCCACGAAGAAGTTGACCGCGCGTTCGCGGCTCCAGCCTTTGGCGTGGAGGCCGGTGTCGACCACCATCCGGCAGGCACGAAATGCAAGCGATTGCAGGTAGCCCAAGCGCCCGACGGTGAAATCATCGTAAGCGCCCAGCTCGTCAGCCAATTGCTCGCCATACAACGCCCAGCCTTCGCTGAACGGGTTGAAGGCTAGGATCGAGCGGATCAGCGGCAGGCGGTTGGAATATTCGCCTTCCCACACATGGCCGGGAATCGTTTCGTGATAGGTGAGATCGGCCAGATCATATTTGCGGTGCAGATCGGTGGTGCGCAGATTGATCCAGAAGCGCCCGGGAATGGTGCCATCCTTGCTGCCCGCGCCGCCATAGGCACCCGGCGCGCCGGGTTCCTCGGCCAGCGGCAGGCGGCGAACCTCCAGATTGGGATCGACCAGAGTGTTGAACGCGCGCGGCATCTGGGCCTTGATCCAATCAATCCGTTCATTGATGAAGGCGAAGATTTCCGCCCGACCAGGATCGCCTTCGGCAAATTTGTACCGCGGGTCCTGGCTGAGCGTTTGCATCCGCTCACCCACGGTGCCGGTGGTATAGCCGATTTCCCGCAGGATTGGGTCCATCCGCGCATGCAGCGCTTCCAGTTCCTCAAGCCCTTGCCGGTGGATTTCATCGGCAGTGAGCGAGGTCGTGGTGCTGGATCGCAGCGCCCATTGATACCATTCCTCGCCATGGGGTCGTTCGCGCATACCCGGATCGCCGGTCGCGACTTTCTGTTCGGCGTAAAGCTCTGCCAATTGCGCTTCCAACGCTGCAGCAATCTGGTTCCGGACGATATTTTCTGCGGAATTGATCGCGTTTCGGGCTGCTGGCAGTTCCGAATTTCGAAGTGGCTGGACAAGCGAACCGCCCTCCATCGCGTCAAGCAAGGTCGTTTTCAGCTGTGCTGTGGCTTTGGCGATCAGAAAATCTGGCGGGACGACACCCATACCGCGTGCCTGCTTCATGCGTTCCAACTCGCCGGCCAAAACGCCCGGGACTGCTTCGAGGCGGGCAATATAGGCGTCCACATCAGTGGCATCATTCAGCGGATGGGTGGAATCCATAAAGCGCGGCAGATCGAGATAGCTGCCGCAATTCTGGATCACCACGTAAGGTGCGGTACGCCAGCTACCTACGGGGACATCGCCATACGGCAGCGCAAAACCGGCAAGGGCTGTTTCATATCCGCTTTCGACCGCTTCAAAGCTGGTGCGCTGGTCGGCATCGAGCAATTCGCGTGGATAGGCCTTGGTCATTTCCAGATCACGGCGCAAAGTCGCGGCATAGGCCTGCTG
>JAHDDJ010000437.1 GCA_020629385.1 Erythrobacter sp. | reverse complement strand
AACCCCAAACCCCAAACCCCAAACCCCAAACCCCAAACCCCAAACCCCTAGATAAATAGAAAAGAGTCTTATGGATAAAACTGAAACTAATTATAGATCTCCATCAGCTCCTCCAGATAAGTTTAATCCAGTTTCTTTTTCCAAGTATTCTAACATGCCTTCTAAAGTTCTTTCACCGTCATAAGTTTTTGGGGAAGATTTTTCTCCTTTTTTATAGAAAAGTAAAGTTGGGAATCCTCTAACTTCAAGTCCTGGATATTCGTTAAGAGTTGAGTCCATCTTAGCGATCATGATTTCTGGGACTCCTTCTAATTTTTTAGCAAGTTCATCATAGATTGGAGCTAATTTTTTACAGTGTCCACACCATGGGGCATAGGCTTCAAAGAGAACGTGTTGGTCGCTCTTTAAGACTAAGTCTTCGAATGAGTTTCCGACAATAACTTTAACTGGTTCATCGTTAGATTCTGGGACTGGCTCAGATTTGTGGTATTCACTGAGAGATCCAGCTTCCCAGGCTTCTAAAGCAGCGTTCATACCTTCAGTAGTTAAATCATTAACCAAGAATTTTTTAAGAGCTTGGTTTTCGAATTTAACAATTCTAGCACATGGAGCATCAGCAGCGGTGACTCCAATGAATTCAGCAAGTCTAGCTCCAAGTCCTGAAGTAACTTTTGAAACAGAAAAGACAAGTTTTCCTTGGTTGGCTCTAGCAGTTTCTCTGAAAGCTTGAACTCCTTCAGATTCTAAATCGTCAGAGAAGTAGAACATGGCGGAAGCTTCAGATCCGAAGATTCTTTCAGCGGCTTCTTGTTCAAATTCCATAACTAATGGGAATCTGTGGGCATTTAAGAAGTTTTTCATGTTTTCAGCGGAAAGCATATTGGCTCCGGTGAGATATTTGTGTCCATCATCAAATCCTCTGAAAAGAGCTAATCCATAAGTATCAGTCATACCGACTTCAGCAAATAGAGAAGCGTCGTGAGAGTGGTAGAATGGAACGTTTTCATAAGAGTGAGCGACTCCTTGGAAGGCTTTAAGTCCATCAGCATCATCAGCTGGGAGTAAAAGAACAACAGATAAGTTTTCTCCTTGAGCGGCGGCTAAAGCATCAGCAGATTCAAGAAGAGTAGTGGCAGGTCCAGATTTCTTTTTCAACCATGCGAGCATAGTGTCTTTATCTCTGGCTCCAGAAGAGTAATCAACTGGTTCTCCGTTCATGAATAATTTCAAAGTTGGGAATCCTTGAACTCCGAATTTTGAAGCGATTTCATTATGAACAGTGGCATCAACTTTAGCAATAGCAACAACGTTGTCACCTTCTTGAGTTTTCATATATTGAGCAAGTTCAGTATAAGCTGGGATCATAGATTTACAGTGTCCACACCATGGGGCATAGAACTTAACAAAAACTCTTGGGTTAGCTTTGAGAAAATCATCAAAGTTATCAGCAGTCAAGACAGCGACGTCTCCTTCTTCTTCAACACCCCAGTGTCCTTCACAGTTGGCCAAAGCGACCAAGGCAAAAATAAACATATAAGATTTCATTATTAATTACATCGCGCCAGTTTATATATGCTTTTCAACAACGTGTCCGAATTTTAGACTTAGAATTTTTGATAAACTCTTTTGGGGTTTGGGGTTTGGGGTTTGGGGTTTGGGGTTTGGGGTTTGGGG
>JAHDDJ010000436.1 GCA_020629385.1 Erythrobacter sp. | reverse complement strand
CGGACGCGGTCGAGATAGGCTTCGTCGCGTTCTACCTGGGCGGAAATCCGGTCCATGATGGTCACGGCCTCTTCGGGCCAGTCACCCGCCGCCGTTTCAGCGCTGAGCATCACCGCATCGGCGCCATCATAGACAGCGTTGGCCACGTCGGAGACTTCGGCACGGGTCGGGGCAGGGCTTTCGATCATGCTTTCGAGCATCTGCGTCGCGACGATGACGGGCTTGCCGGCAATCCGCGTCTTGTTGACGATCTGCTTTTGCAGTGGCGGGACTTCTTCGGGGTTGAGCTCAACCCCCAGATCACCGCGTGCGACCATGATCCCGTCCGACATTTCGATGATTTCATCGAGACGGCGCACCGCCATGGGTTTTTCGATCTTGGCGCAGAGCGCGCCATAGCCGCCCATCAATTTGCGCGCTTCGGCCAGATCTTCGGGCCGCTGGACAAAGCTTAGTCCGATCCAGTCTGCACCCTTTTCGACCGCAAATGCGAGGTCTTTGCGGTCCTTGTCGGTCAGTGCAGGGATCGGGATTTCCGCATCAGGAACATTGACCCCCTTGCGGTCTGAAATGACCCCACCGACTTCCGCCGAGCACAGGATTTCATCGGCATCGGCGCGGATCACGCGCAGTCTGATCTTTCCGTCATTGATGAGCAGCCGCTGGCCCTTCTCGAGCAGACCGAACAATTCCGGATGCGGCAGCTCAACCCGAGTTTCATCGCCAGGTTCCGGATTACGGTCCAGCGTGAAATGGCCCGAATGGCGGATGACTGCTTTCCCGTCCTTAAACTTGCCGACGCGCAATTTCGGCCCCTGCAAATCGCAGAAGATGGCGATCGGACGGTTGAGATCAGCCTCCAGCTCGCGGATCGCATCAATGGTTGCGCCATGCGTGTCATGCTCGCCATGGCTCATATTGACGCGGAACGCATCGACGCCTGCCCAGACGAGCTTGCGAAGCATTTCCGGATCGCGGCTGGCCGGACCGACTGTGGCGAGAATTTTGACCTTGCGACCTCTCGGGTCGAGATATTTATGTTCGGGCTTTTCCATGGCCTCAGCCTATGACAGAGCTGTGTTGCAACGCAAAGACCAAACGAAAGCCCTGATGATGGATACGAATGCGCCCGACAGTCTGGACCAATTACCCGATGCCGTAGCGGCGGATGCATTCCGCCGTCTGGTGCGCCATTTGCAGCATCGCCATGATGCGCAGAATATCGACTTGATGGGGCTATCGGGGTTTTGCCGAAACTGTCTGGCTGACTGGATCCGCGACGCAGGATTTGAGGGTGACAAGGACGCCGCCCGGGAAATCATCCACGGGATGCCGATGGCTGAATGGAAAGCGACACGGCAATCGCCGGCAACCGATGAACAGCTGCAGCGGATGGCCGAAAGTGTCGCTAAGAACCGCGTGGAAAAATAAGCCGTGAATTGGCGTTGAGAATGCTTCACCCGTAGCAAACACGCAGCTATCAGCACAGCCAACCGATTCTCAATTCACCGGAGTATATTTCATGGCCGAAGCCACCGACGACCGCCTGCGCCTTCTGATCGAGCGTATCGAACGCCTCGAAGAAGAAAAGAAAGGCATCGCCGACGATATTCGCGATGTTTACGCGGAGGCAAAGGCCGTCGGCTATGATCCAAAAATCATGCGCCAGGTCGT
>JAHDDJ010000435.1 GCA_020629385.1 Erythrobacter sp. | reverse complement strand
CCGAACGGGTGTTCTGTTTGTGACAAGGTCAGCGCCTGAATGTTCGCCCCGTTCTGCCCGAAAATCCCGGCCATTTCCGCCAGCGCCCCAGGCCGGTCATAGAGCGTCGCGCGCAGTTTACCGATCGCACCCTTTGATTCTTTACCCCACGACAAGTCCAGCCAGTCGGAATCGAGGCCACTGGCTAGCTCAAAACAGTCAATGGCATGCACTTCGACACCTTCGCCCGCCTTGCGCAACCCGACAATCCGGTCACCGGGTACAGGGTGGCAGCATTCGGCCAGCGTAAAGCCTACGCCCGGTGTAAGGCCACGGATCGAGATCGCCTTTTCCTGCTTGCCCCAATCGTCGTCTTCGCCTTCCATATCGGCGGTGCAACCGGGAACGAGCGCTTCCATAACTTGACGATCTTCGATCTTTGCGGCCCCGATGGCGTACATCAGGTCATCGGGCTCTTCCATATCAAGCCGCTTAACCGCCTCTTTGATCGCTTTCTTGCCGATTTTCGCCGGGACCCGCCCTGCGATCTCATCGAACAGCTTGCGCCCGATATCGGCCACCTCCTCACGCTTCTTCAGACGCACCGACCGCCGGATGGCCGCACGCGCTTTGCCGGTGACGACAAAAGCCAGCCAGCTCAGTTGGGGCGAGGCATTCTTGCCTTTGATGATCTCAACCACATCGCCGTTGTTGAGCGGCGTGCGCAGCGGCATGTGGCGACCGTTGATTTTGGCGCCTACGGTTTGCTCGCCCAACTCGGTATGGACTGCAAAGGCAAAATCCACCGCCGTCGATCCCTTGGGCAGCTGAAACAGCCCGCCTTTGGGTGTAAAAGCGAATATCCGGTCCTGGTAGATCGCCAAACGTGTGTGTTCGAGCAGCTCTTCTGCGTCGTGGCTGGCATCGACAATTTCGATCAGATCGCGTAGCCAACCAACCTGCCCGTCGGGTGTATCCGCCTGCTTATACGCCCAATGCGCCGCCAGCCCGAATTCGTTGCGCTGATGCATCTGCTGGGTACGAATTTGCACCTCGACCCGCATCGAGTTCTCGTAAATCAGCGACGTATGGAGCGAACGATAGCCATTGTTCTTGGGCGTCGAGATATAGTCTTTGAACTTGCCCGGAATGAACTGCCACACAGTGTGCAATACGCCCATGGCGCGGTAGCAGTCTTCCTCATTCTCCGTAATGACGCGAAACGCCATAATGTCAGTGACCTGCTCGAAGGAAACGTGCCGCTCGGCCATCTTCTTCCAGATCGAATAAGGGTGCTTCTCGCGCCCTGACACTTCCACGTGAAGCCCGGCTTCGGCGAGCGCCTGCTTAATCGCCAGCGCAATCGCATCGACTTGGCCACCATCCTGCTTGCGGATCTGCTCGAGCCTGCCGGTGATTGTCTTATATGCCTCCGGCTCAATCTGTTCGAACGCCAGCAGCTGCATTTCGCGCATGAACTCATACATGCCGATCCGCTCTGCCAGCGGCGCGTAAATATCCATCGTCTCGCGCGCGATGCGGCGGCGCTTTTCTTCCTTCTTGATGAAATGCAGCGTGCGCATATTATGCAGCCGGTCTGCCAGCTTGACCAGCAACACGCGGATATCCTCGGACATGGCGAGCAGGAATTTGCGCAGATTTTCCGCCGCGCGCTCATCCTCCGGCATCGCCTCGAT
>JAHDDJ010000057.1 GCA_020629385.1 Erythrobacter sp. | reverse complement strand
TGCAATTGCCAAATCAATCTTCGGGCGATGTCGGCTTTGCGCCGAAACATCGGACGTTGATGCGTAGTCTGAATACACCCGAAAGCAGACACGCCGGCTCCAAATTCGATGTAAAGCCTCCGGCCGACTTCATGATTCGACGGCACTGGAATGAAGGCAACAATGGATCCGGCGCTGGCTGTCCACTGGATGCAGAATGGCGAAATATAACTAAGAGCTATGGCTCTAGACGCTGAAATTAGTCGGATTGCACAACTTGCTAGAGCAAATTCCGATAATGGATCGAACGCGAAAAGCGATAATTGTCGGAGCCGGCGCTATTGGCGTGACGTCAGCCTATACGCTAGCACGTGATGGCTGGCAGGTCCGGATAATCGATAGCAATCCGAAGCCTGCGATGGGCGCATCGTTCGGTAACGGGCGTCAGTTGAGCTACAGCCATACAAACGCACTCGCGAGCTCTCAGATACTGGGGCAAATCCCGCGCCTATTAGCTCGGTGCGATGATGCTTTTCGCATGGGTGTGTTCGGCAGTAGCGGATACTACCGATGGATTGCGAAGTTTCTCGCTAACTGCACAACTCCGGCATATCACAAGAACACGCTGCAGGTACTGGCACTTGCCCAAGAATCGCAACGGGCAATGGGCGATCTGCTCGACCGGCACCCTATCGATTTTGAGCACCACACAACAGGCAAACTGGTGATTTTGCGAACCGAAAAGGAGGTCCGCGCTGCGAGGCAAATTGTAGCGGCCAAGCAGGAAACCGGCTTGCTGCAAAAAATCCTGAATCGTGATGAAGCCACAAACCTGGAGCCAGCGCTCGCCGGATCGTCGGAAAATATTGCCGGTGCAATCTATGCACCCAATGATGCGACCGGTGACTGCCACCGCTTTTCTGTCGAGTTACTCGACATACTCCAATGTCACTATGGGGTCAGCTACTCAGGCGGCATTTCAGTAAAGCGGATCGGTAATTCCCGCGTTGTCCTTAGCAACGAAAAAACTCTGACTGCAGATCTGGTCGTCGTGGCAAATGGGCATAGAGCCCGACAATTGCTCGCCCCCATCGGCCACTCTGTTCCGATCCAGCCTATGAAAGGATATTCTTTTACTGCACCGGTCGGATATGCGGCCCCGACCGTATCCATCACCGATAGCAAAAGACGGATCGTGTTCACGAATTTGGGTGACCGTATGCTGGTCGCCGGGATAGCCGAGATGGGGAATGTCGATACCTCTGTAGACACGAACCGCTTGCGATCGATGATCAGTGCGGCGCGCGCATCTCTTCCCGAAGCAGCCGTTTATGACGAGGCCGATGCCGGGTGGGCCGGATTACGACCACTGACACCCAACTCGCAGCCAATCACCCGCATGCTTGCTCCCGGGCTTGCTGTGAATACAGGCCACGGAATGCTGGGTTGGACGCTCGCCATGGGATCGGCCGAGCGCCTGGCACGTGTAGTTCGCGAGAGCTCAGCTAACGACTAAACATCGTCCGCCGAGATATATTCTTCGACGTCAATCTCTCCGGCCATACGCCCTACCGACACCGCCACAACAGCATCTCCGGTGACATTGGTCATAGTGCGCATCATATCAAGCAGATGGTTTATACCGGCAACGAAGGCTATGGTTTCCAGCGGCACGCCTATGGCGCTGAGGACAAGGCTCATCATAATCAGACCAGCCCCGGGAACACCGGCGGTACCGATCGCGCCGAGCGTCGCAGTCAGACCGATCATCAGATATGAAATAGCCGTCAATTCGACACCAAAGGCCTGAGCGCCAAAGATCGCGATCACGCCCAGATACATCGCTGTGCCGTTCATGTTGACCGTTGCCCCGAGCGCCACTGCAAAGCTGGAAATGCTTTTGGAAACACCAAGGTTTCGCTGCACGCAGCGAAGTGTCACTGGCAATGTCGCGTTGGACGAGGCGGTCGAGAATG
The DNA here is from genome assembly GCA_020629385.1 of Erythrobacter sp. Taxonomy (GTDB): domain Bacteria; phylum Pseudomonadota; class Alphaproteobacteria; order Sphingomonadales; family Sphingomonadaceae; genus Pontixanthobacter. The sequence continues at coordinate 8,609 of JAHDDJ010000057.1, read as the reverse complement.
CAACCGCTTGTGCGTCAATAATCCCGCGGTAGAAATCCATCGTAGGCAACTTGGCGACAAATTTGAGGATTGCCGGATAGACAAGCAGCAAAATAATTCCGCAGCCGAGATAATTGAGTAAAACGAGCTTCGATAGCGGCACGAGCGCCGAGAAACCAAACGTTCCAGCAACCCAAGCCATCAGGGCGAACACGCCGAACGGGGTGAACTCCATCACCAGAATAGTCATTCGCTGCATTACAGCCGAAGCGGCTTCTACACCGCGTGCGAGAGGCTTGCCTTCGTCACCCGACATGAGCAGCGCCATGCCGAACAGGATTGCGAAAATAATGACAGGCAGAATCTGCCCCTCGGCCATGGCCATCACCGGATTATCGGGGACCATTTTGATCAGCATTTCGACCAGCGATTGGTCTGGCCGCTCGGGGATCGTTGCACCGGGCGGCAATTCAATGGTCAGCCCTTCGCCCGGACGCACCAGGGTTGCCAATGTCATGCCGGTAGTAACCGAGATCAGCGCCGTGAGCATAAACAGGCCCATTGCCCGCCCACCTACCGAGCCTAGCTTGCGCAAGTCGCCGATCGCCGCGACTCCAGCGACCAAGCTGAAGAAGATCAGCGGCACCACCAGCATCTTGATGAGCCGGATGAACAAATCGCCAATCCATTTGATTGCCACAATATCCTCGCCAACCGCAAAACCGGTGGCGATACCCAGCACCAGCATAAGCAGAACGCGCTTCCACAATGCGGCTTCGAACCATTTATTCAGCATTCGGTATCCTTCAGGAGCGCTTCTCCCGGCAGAGCCTTGGTGTACGTGCCATCTCTGATCACGGGCACCCCGTTTACGAAGAGATGACGAACGCCGTTTGATAGCTCGCGTGGTGATTGATAGGTTGCTGTTGGCGCAAAGTTATCCGGATCGAATATCACGATATCCGCCGCATATCCTTCGCGAAGATAGCCGCGATTTGGCAGTCCGATGATTTCTGCAGCCTGCGAACTGCTCCGCTGGATAAAGCGCGCCATGCTCATACCAGCCTCGCCTTGCACCAGATCCTGATAGGCTTTGGGGAAACTGCCATATTTGCGCGGATGGCCGTTGGAGCCGTCGGAGCCTGTGATCACCCAGTCCTGCTTGGCGAAAGCCGAAATGTCATCAGGGTTCATATTGAACGAAGCGATACGCGCGTCGCCCATCTCCAGCGTTGCGAGAGCGGCATCAACAGGCTCAACACGCTGGATCACAGCCAATTCTGCCAGCGTCTTCCCGACCGGGATATCGGCATTTCCGAGCAAACCGGTAACTAGCAGCTTTTCCGCACCACCGCGCCTGGCGATCGCTTCAATCATCTTTGCGCGGATTGCGGCCTTTTGTGCCGGATCAGCCAAACGTTGACGCAGCCCATCAAGCCCGCCTTCCAACGCGCTGCGCGGAACGAGCGCATTGCTGAATCGTGTACCCGACGCGGTCCAGGGATATTGGTCTGCGGTGACCCGAAGTCCGCCGGCCTGAGCTTTCTCGATCGCGTCAATCATTTTTGCGCTGTGCCCCCACACGGCCGGACCGAGCGCTTTGATATGAGCGATATGGACAGGCAAATTCGCTTCCCTGCCTATTTCGATGGCTTCGTTGACCGCACCGGTTACGGTGATGTTGTATGTACTCTCATCGCGCAGATGCGTGTCATAGTAGCCACCATGGCGTGCGGCAATCTTTGCCAGCGCGATCACTTCGGACGTTTGCGAATAGGCTTGCGGGACATAGTACAAGCCGGTCGAAAAGCCCCATGCGCCTTCGCACATTGCAGTTTCAACCTTTGTCTCCATAGCCGCAAGTTCAGCTGTGTCAGGCGCGCGATTGTCCTTCGCCAGAACGCTTTCGCGGACAGGGCTGAATCCGACGAGATAGGCCACGTTATTACCGATGCCGCGCTCGGCAACTTGCGATGCCAGATCGGCAATATTGGCTGAACCACGTCCATCATTTCCGACCACCACCGTGGTTACGCCTTGAAACAAATAGGGTAAGTTTGCCCGGCGACTGTTTTCGCTCGCGACGAGATCGCTACCGGCATGCGTATGCGGATCGATGAAACCCGGCGCGACGATCAAGCCCCCGGCATCGATAATTTGGGCAGACCTGTAATCGTCCCCTGCATCCGAACCGATGCGAACAATCAAACCATCCATGACGACTATGTCGACCGATTGTGCCTCTGCGGCTGATCCATCGTAGACCATCCCGCCGGTGATGATTGCGTCGGCCTGCGGGCGTGTATCATGGGCGATGGCCGGGCCCACTCCGCCAATTAGAGCGACTGGCGCCAGTACCATAAGTCCAAAGCGCATAGGCGGCCTCACTTTGGTTGTGTCTTGAGCAGCGTTTCCATCATGGCAATAGCCGATTCACGGCCGATCCGTTTGATCAATTTTCGGTCGGTTTCGTCACCCAATTCAAATGTAATTCCCGGCACACCATAAGTGTCGAAAACATACGCCTTGGAGATCGGCCTACCTTCGGTATGACGCGCATCACGCTTCACCTCGTAATCGGGCATCCGTTCCTGATAGCGTGCGAGCCAATCGCGCGTGAAAAATGGGGGGTCGGTCGGCAGCTCGTCGGGAATGGTGTAGAAGATATCCCGCTGGGTTGAATGAAAATCGATCATCAGCCGCAAGTGACGTTCTGGATCAGTCTCGATCTCTTGAAAGACGCCCTGCATCAGCTTGGTCTCGGGCTGGGTGAAAGGCCCCCAATCGCGGTTGAGATCAACACCGCCCGTATTGTGTCGCCAATGGCCGTGCACCACGCCATCGGGATTGAGCATAGGTACAACAATTGTTTGAAAGCGCGCACGATACCGCTTGGCAATTTCGCTGTCGTCGAGCAGGGCTTCGACAAAGGGCAGCATTGCCAATGCGCCAGTCACTTCGGGAGGGTGCTGCCTTCCCACAAGCACAACGGTTTCACGCTGCGTCGATGCGCTGTCAGCGATCGTCATCGCGGGGATATCACGCCCTTCTGCAGATTTACCCAGCAACCAGCGTTCAGCAGCAGGCGATTGCGATACATCGCTCAACCACGCATCATAAGCCGAAGGAGGGAGTATCTCCTGACCAGCGACAAATACCGGCCTGTCTTTCAGCTTGATCGAGAAGCGCGCAGTTTTGTCATCACCTTCTCCGCTGATCGTCACACGTTTGGATGCAACATAGTCCCAATTCACGCCATCGGTGCTGACCTTCGGCCAATAGCGGTGGCCGCATTTTGTGTAATTCAGCTCTATCGAAACGCGGCTTCTCCGCTGCGGTGTAAGACGAAAAGCGTACCACGCGCTGCAATTGATATTGCCATTATCTTCAGGCGCGATTGTGAGTTGAAAGCTTTTGTCGCCGCGGGTTTCGCATGCTGCATAGGCACCAGCCGGGATTGCTCCATCAAGTGTTGCCACTTTCGTTTCGCAAACAGGCGGGTCATCCGCAGTCGAATGGGCAAACGCAGTCGCGCCGAGCGATGCAATCACCATCAGGATAGCAGATGCAACTAGAGCGTAAAATCGCATGAATCACCTTGCTTGGGAGCGGCGGGAGCCGGGCTAACCCGGCTCCCAAACCCGTTTAGAAGTTCTTGCGAATATCGAACGAGAACTGCCGTCCACGAGCGCTGTGAAGGCTGCCATAGAAGCCGTAGCTTTCATCGGCGAGCGGAGGATCCTTGTCGAACAGATTGTTGATACCAAAGCGGATCCGCGTTCCGTCGATTGCCGTGCCAGTATCATCAATCGAGTAACTGACCGAAGCGTTCATCACAAACCAGTCATCGACCGGGAACAGCGCGGCAGTCTGGTCCTGCTGTGCGCCCGGATCAAACACTTGGCCAACATAGCGGCCAAATACATTAACCCGCCAAGGCCCGTTGTCCCACGTGGCCGAACCCGAGAAACGCCATTTCGGGCGCCCGTCGATTTCCAGCAACTCGCCGAATCCGGTTGGTTGCAAAGCAGCAATGTCACCAACGGACAGTCCCGGTGCAGGCAATGCGTTCAACAACCTGTTGAGATCATCAAACAATGGCTGTGCCTCGGGACCGGCAGATTGCTCGAAGCCAAGCAGACGTGCAGCATTGAACTGGAGATCGAAATCACCGAAGCCGGTTTCGAACTCGTAGAATACCCCGAAATCAAGCCCTTCCGAAGTGCGCTGGTCCAGATTGCGATACGGGTTGAGTATCTGCTGAATGTCGCCTGCCGGGTTGATCCCCGTGCCCGCGTATAGATCAAGCTGCCCCTGATCAGGTGCATCTCTCACCACATTCGGGTTGAAGCTGCCCTGCAATCGCAAAACCAGATCGAGCAGCAATGCATTCCGGTTGCCAAAGATCCCGATAATGCCTTCCTGTTTGACGCGCCAGTAATCGGCGGTCAGCGTCAGGCCGGGAATAAAGCTCGGAGAGACGACTGCCCCCAGATTGATACTTTCCGTTTCTTCCGGTTCGAGTGTGGTCGCGCCAGTCCGGAGATCGATGGTTCCCCGGGTGCCGCAATCCGGAACATCATCCTCATCACCTTTGAGAATTTCAGCGACACATTCGACAGCCTGAACAACCGAGTTCGAACGGGTGGTCCCCTGATCGTTGATCTGGATCAGGTTCGGCGCGCGAAACCCTTGCGAGTAGGCACCGCGGAACAGGATGTCCTCAACCGGACGCCAGGCAAGTGCAGCCCTGGGCACAAGCGCGCTCGTCGAATCGGAGAAGTCTTCGAAACGACCGGCCAGTTGCAATTCAAGTGAATGCACCAGCGGAATATTCATATCCTCCGAAACGAGCGGGATGAGCGCTTCAGCAAAGGCCGAGTACACCTCACGATTGCCGCTTGTATCCGGCGATGGACTCGAACCGACAACGTCACTGCCGAAGAAATCGCCGTTTACGGCATTTGTGAAGGTAATTGTGCCATCGAGGCGCGGGTCACGATCATCCTCGAATGTCTCGCGGCGGAATTCGACCCCCGCGGCGAAGCCGATATCGCCTGCCCACATCGACAGCACATCGGGTCGCGAAACCTTGAAGTCTGCCAGCGCCAGAGTCGTTTCGCCTTTACGGAATACATCGATGGTGATGGCGTCGATCGACGCTTGAGAGCTTGGCGTACAGTCTGCAGTATTGATACCAACTTCGCCGGGGAAGCAGCCACCATTGAACGGATTATAGGCTGATGCATCCGTGCGGTTGATCGCATCCTGAGCCAAGGTACTGGAAATCCGGTTCTTGGTAAGATCGTTTGTGTTGGCTTGCGAATACAGGAAGCCGGTATCGTAATCCCAACCACCGATCTGCCCGCGTAAGCCAGCAACGAGGCGATACGTGTCTTTGGTGACAAAACCAAGACGGGGCCCGGCATCGATAAAGCGATAATCTTCCAGCAGCAGGTCCCGTCCGCCGGCACCAACATTGGGGCCAATCCCGTTAGTGACGCGATTTGGGTTTGGCGAACCATCGGCCAGAGTTGTTGCACCGAGCGGGTTGAAGAACGCGGTTGACTCGATACCAAGCGGAACAGCGCTGAGCATTGTGCTCTGCTCGCGTTCACGGAAAGACTCAGAGCGGTAATACGAACCTTCAAAATAAAATTCGGTCGCAGCGCTCAATTCGTAATTGAATAGCAGCGATACATTGTACCGGTCTTTGCGCGAAAACAGCCACCGATTACTTCCCAGATCATGGCGAAGAACACGATCAATTGTACCGCCATTATCCGCACAAATCCCGTTGCCAATATCAATCGCCCGACCATCACTATCTGCCACACCGTTCGGTCCGAACAGACTGCAAGGCTGCAGATGGAAGTCATCATCCCTTAGCACGGTCGTATTCGATGATGTCGCGCTGGAACCTTGAATGTCGAATGCGCCCCAGGGTGAGTTGATAGAACGGTTGTCGAACTGGGAATCGCCCTCGAAATCCGTGCCGATCAAGAACTGGCGCAGATCACTACTGGCTGAATAATCACGCTCCGTCGCGCGCAAACCATTCTCGTGGAAGTAATTGCCGTACACGGTGATATTGCCGCGCCCGTCAGCGAAATCCATTCCCAGCCCGCCACGGATCGAATAGCTGTACAGGCTGGTGCCATCGGACATGCGATAATTGGCCTGCAGGAAGCCGTCATCGCGCCCTCCGCGCAGGATTGTGTTGACCACGCCTGCAACAGCATCCGCGCCGTAGACAGGAGATGCGCCATCGCGAAGAACCTCGACACGGCGCACACTGCCCGGTGAAATTGTGTTGGTATCGGGCGAAACAACCGGCACAAACAATTCGGTCTGGAAACCGGGGTTCAGAACCATCCGGCGACCGTTGATCAGCAGCAGCGTGTTACCTGTGCCAAGGCCGCGCAGGTTGATCGATGCAATATCGCCGCGTGCTCCGTTGACGCCGCCTGCTGTGCTTTGCTCGTTGAACTCCACAGAGCCAGCCTGAGGAATTGACCGAAACAGCTCATCGCCCGATGCGGGATCGACAGCATCAATCAGCTCTTCGCCGACAACCGTTACGGGGAGAACATCGTCAACCTGCGCGCCGCGGATCTGCGAGCCGGTAACCACAATGATGGGTTCTTCAGGATTTGCCGCGGTTTCCGTTTGAACGCTCGTTGCGTCCGCATCCTGCGCGTGAAGCGTTCCACTGGCCAGCGCCATAACCGAAGTACCCAGAACGGCACAAAGCTTCGCGTAATTCTTTTTCATGTTTCCCCCATCGAAGTGCAACGGATAAGCACCAAAACCATCTTTGATGCACCACAATTAGCAATATCGTATCAGACATTAGTACTGCTGGATCGCAAATGGCAACTCGCACGATCAAGATTAAGATTATTCAGGCATAGACAGCGGTTATAGGCGCAGTCTGACGGCTGTCAGCCGACCAGTGTTCGGAGTTCTTCCATACAGGAATCGAGCAACGGGTTGGCGCCGGCTTCGCTCAGCTGCATGGCAGTAAAAGGCAAGTGCATCGCATCGCTGCACCGCGCCAAATTGAGTCCATGCCCGGCTATCGATCTGGCGGTAAATTCATCGACGATCGAGGCCCCCACACCCAATCTCACGAGTGAGGCGGCGACATAATGCGTATGCGCTGTGACGACCACGGCTGGTTCGATTTCCGCGTTTTCAAATCTGTTGCGGGTTAGCTCTGCAGCGGGACCACTGTCTTCCAGCCCAACCATGTCGCGCCCGTCAAGCTCCGCCAGATCGAACGTCTCGCCAAGTTTCGGCGTTGAATTTGGATGCGAAAGCAGCACCAGTTCGACATCGCCAATATGCGTTTGCGAAACCCGCGGATCGGGGGCGCAGCCAAAGCCGAGGCAAAGATCGTAGCGACGCTCAACCAGCGACGGGACCATCTCTTCGGTATGAACGGTCCGCACATCGAAGCTTAGATCCCCGTTCTTCATCCGCATTTGCGCGATAAAGCGCGGGACGACTGCAAAGCCGAGAGAGGGTAAAACGCCAAGCCGGATATGCCCGCCACTGCGCCCGCGTATGTTGATGGCCGTGCGGTCGAACGATGCCATTTTGGCATAAATCTCGCGCACCTCCGAAAATAGCTCTTCCGCCTGAGGAGTCGGCGATAATCGTCCCTTGGTCCGTTCGAACAATGCGAAACCAAGCTGGTCTTCGGCGTGCCGCAATGTCTTGCTGACCGATGGCTGCGAGACATTGAGCACTCTCGCAGCGGCACTTATCGAGCCTTCCTGATACACGTGATAGAATATTTCGATGTGTCGCAGTCGCATAAACCCATGTGTCACCAACGGATGTTTCTTGGCAAGGCAAAGTATATGACCACGCCTGTCGATCCCACCCGATCTGGCTTGCGCGATGCTCGGCACTGCGCCAACAAGACCGTGAATTGTATTTCTCGCGACTAAGAGAACGCATTTCCAGGAGAGCATAGTTTGACCAAGATGTTTCGAAATCTGATCCTGATTGCTTCGGTTTCACTGCTTTATGCCTGTACGATCAGTGCCCATGCAGCGTCCGGCAGCCAGCCGACTTCCAGCATGGCGAACCTGCCTGCACCTCGGGTCACACAGCTTGATATAGAAGCTCCGAAACGCATTCTTTTCGTCGGTAACAGCTACCTGTATTACAACGATAGCCTGCACAATCATGTGAAACGGATGGGCGAAGAGGCAGGCCTGTTCGAGCAATCACCGGCAATCTACAAATCATCTACGATTGGCGGTGCTGCGTTAAGCGACCATGCTATTGACCACCTGATCGATCATACCAATCTGCGCGTTGACAAGCCATTTGAAGCGGTTGTGATGCAAGGAATCAGCTCCGCCGCGCTGACTGCAAGCTCACGGAAACGCTTCAAAAACGCGGCGGCGGCCCATGCCCGGAAGATCATCAAAGCGGGCGGCCGACCGGTGCTCTATATGACGCCCGCTTATGCCGGTTATCATCGCCGTTACAGCGATAGCATGACTGCGGAAACCGCTTCCCTCTATATCGAAACCGGCAACGATATCGGGGCACTGGTGATACCGGTCGGCCTTGCGTTTGAGGAGGCAAAACGTCGGAGGCCGGATTTGGTT
>JAHDDJ010000434.1 GCA_020629385.1 Erythrobacter sp. | reverse complement strand
GCGCGCAAAAAATGGACCGGAGAGGATTAGACCATGATGTTCGAACTACCTGCCGAAATCACCGACTACCTCTCCGAGCTGGACGATTTCATCGAGCGCGAAATCAAGCCCATCGAACAGCGCGATGACAATATTCGCTTCTTCGATCATCGCCGCGAGCACGCCCGGACCGACTGGGACAATGACGGCTTGCCGCGAGAAGAATGGGAAGACCTGCTTCGCGAAATGCGCCGCGTCGCCGATGCGGCAGGGCATTACCGCTTCGCTCTGCCCAAGGAATTTGGCGGCAAGGACGGCAGCAATCTCGCCATGGCCGCAATCCGCCATCATCTGGCGCATAAAGGCCTCGGCCTGCACAACGATCTTCAAAATGAAAGCAGCATTGTCGGCAATCTGGTCCAGCCTTTGCTGGTGCGCGATTTCGGCACTGAACAGCAGAAACGCGATTTCATCCCGGCCATGCTCAAGGGAGAGATGATCTGGAGCTTCGGCCTGACCGAAGAAGCGCACGGTTCCGACGCCACATGGATGGAAACCCGCGCCGTTCCGGAAACACGCGACGGGCAGGATGGCTGGCTGATCAATGGCGAGAAGATGTGGACCACCGGCAGCCATGTTGCGACCCATTGCATGGTTTTCGCACGCCATTCGGGCGAGGATGGCAGCCCCAAGGGCATCGGCTGCTTTATCGTTCCCTATGATGCGCCCGGCTTTGAAATCGGCGAATATATGTGGACGTTCAACATGCCGACCGACCACCCGAAAGTGCGACTGAAAGATGTGTGGATTCCGGCAGATGCGATCCTTGGCGATCTGGATTACGGGCTCGCCTGCGCGCAGGGCTTTGTGCACGAAAACCGCATCCGGCAAGCCGCATCCTCGCTCGGCGCGGCGCAATATTGCATCGACGAAGCGGTCAAATATGCACAGGAGCGCAAGCCTTTCGGCAAACCGCTTGCAACCAATCAGGCGATCCAGTTTCCGTTGGTGGAGCTACAGACGGAGGCAGAGATGCTGCGTTTGCTGATCTGGAAAACCGCTGCGGAAATGGACACGATGGAGAAACCCGAAGTGGCCAAGCTGCTGTCGGACAAAGTGTCGATGTGCAATTACCGTGCGAACCGGCTCGTTTGCGACGCGGCGGATACGGCAATGCAGGTCCATGGCGGCATCGGCTATTCGCGGCACAAGCCGTTCGAACATATTTATCGCCACCACCGCCGCTACCGGATTACCGAAGGATCGGAAGAGATTCAGATGCGCAAGGTTGCAGGTCATCTGTTTGGCTTTATGGGACCGAACAAACGTCCCCGCTGATTACCCGGATTCGAGACCCCGCATGACCGCGCCCGAAAGCCACACACATCACAATCGCGACCCGATCTGCATCGTCGCCCTGTATAATTTCACGCCATTTGACGATCCCGCTGCGGTGCAAAAACCACTTTCGAAAGTGTGCGAAGCCAATGGTGTGCGCGGGACACTGCTGCTCGCGAAAGAGGGGATCAACGGTACTATCGCGGGCAGCGATGCGGGTATCGAGGCGGTGCTGGACCATATCCGAACACTGCCGGGATGCGCCGATATCGAATATAAGGAATCGCGCGCGCCCCGGATGCCCTTCCTTCGGATGAAAGTGCGGGTGAAGAAAGAAATCGTCACCATGGGGCAGCCAGACCTTGATCC
>JAHDDJ010000056.1 GCA_020629385.1 Erythrobacter sp. | reverse complement strand
TCGTCGCGGTGGAGCGCCAAACGTGCAGCGTTGACCGCCTTTACTGCGCCGATCGCATTGCGTTCTATACATGGCACCTGCACCAGCCCGCCAACCGGGTCGCAGGTCAGCCCCAGATTGTGCTCCATGCCGATTTCGGCTGCACTGGCGATTTGCGTGGGCGAACCACCCCATAGAGCCGCAAGCCCGCCCGCCGCCATGGAACAGGCCACCCCGACTTCGCCTTGGCAACCCATTTCCGCGCCGGAAATGGATGCCCTCTGTTTGTATAAGAGCCCGATCGCACCTGCGGTCAGCAGAAATTTGCGTCGACTTTCCACGCAGGCGCGGTCTTCGGAATCGAGACAATAGAACCGCATAACAGCTGGCAGAATCCCTGCCGCGCCATTGGTAGGCGCAGTGACGACTTTGCCGCCCGCTGCATTCTCTTCGTTCACCGCCATGGCAAAGCAGTTCAGCCAGTCGAACAATTGCTCGCGCTCGTTCGATTGCGGTGCGCCGTCCAGCTTGCTCCACAATTCCGGTGCGCGGCGGCGAACCTTGAGGCCGCCAGGTAGAATTCCGGTTTGCGTCAAGCCGCGATCTATGCAGGCGTCCATCGCCTTGGCGATTCGGTCGATCCCGGCGATGGTCTTGTCGCGGGGTCGCATCGCGTCTTCGTTGTCGAGGACGAGCTGGTCAATCCGCAGGCCGTTTGCCGTGCAAAGAGCGAGCAATTCTTCGGCAGAGCCGAAAGGGCGCGGTACTGCGGTGCCGACACGGATGCGGTCATTCTTGGCCGGGCGTTTCAACTGCTGTTCGCTCGCTACGAAACCCCCGCCGGTGGAATAGTAAGTCCGGTCGGACACCACATCACCCGCATCCTCAAAAGCGCGCAGCCGCATGCCGTTGGGGTGAAGATCAGGGACAATGTGACCAGCCAGATCGACATCTGCTTTCGGATCGAATGCGATATCGTACTTGCCGCACAGCGCGAGCATATGCGCGCTTTCCAACCGTTCCAGTTCGGCATCGCCCCTGACCGGATCATACGTCTCAGGCTTGTGCCCCATCAGCCCCAGCAATGTCGCCCTTGGCGTTCCGTGACCGATGCCGGTCAGCGCCAGAGAGCCCTGCAATTCGACGTGCAGCCTCGCAACCCGGTCGATCTTTCCGGAGCGCTTCAGCGCTGTCACAAACATCGCCGCAATCCGCATCGGCCCGACCGTATGCGAGCTGGAGGGACCAATCCCGATCCGGAAAATATCGAGTACCGAAAGCATGAAAAGCCGATGCGCCACCCAAACCGTAACGTCAACCGGTTTCAGATGTAACTACCCACTGCGGTCGGGGCTGTAACTGTGGGTAAAGAGACGCAATTCGCTTTGGATATACGCCTGTGCACCCTATATCATCTCCATGAGCGAAACACCGGAAAATCCCGCAAATCTCCCGCCTGAAAAAGTGGTCCAGCAAGGCGAATATGGCGCCGATTCGATCAAGGTCCTCAAAGGCCTTGATGCGGTGCGCAAACGCCCCGGCATGTATATCGGTGACACCGACGATGGCAGCGGCCTGCATCACATGGTGTTCGAGGTTTCGGACAACGCCATCGACGAAGCACTGGCGGGGCATTGCGACCTTGTTCTGATCGAGCTCAACCCAGATGGTTCGGTTTCGGTCGAGGACAATGGCCGCGGCATCCCGGTGGGCATGCACAAGGAAGAAGGCGTGTCCGCAGCAGAGGTCATCATGACCCAGCTCCACGCCGGCGGTAAGTTTGAAAACACCAATGATGACAATGCCTACAAGGTGTCGGGCGGATTGCACGGCGTTGGTGTATCCGTCGTCAACGCCCTGTCCGAATGGCTGGAGCTGGTTATCTGGCGCGAGGGCAAGGAACACTGGATGCGCTTCGAGCATGGCGAGGCTGTAGCCAGTCTGGAAGTGCGCGGCGATGCCCCCAAGGTCGACAGCAACGGCGATGAAAACGGCCTGAAGAAAGGCACCCGTGTCACCTTCATGCACAGCGATGACACATTCAAGAATGTGACGACCTATGATTTTGACAAGCTGGAGCATCGCTATCGCGAGCTAGCTTTCCTCAATTCGGGCGTGCGCATCCTGATCCGTGACAAACGCGGGGAAGAGCCGGTTGAACATGACCTGTTTTACGAAGGCGGTATCGCGGCGTTCGTCCAGTTCCTGGACCGCAACAAACAAGCGCTGATCCCTGATCCGATTGCCATTTCGGCGGAGAAGGACGGCATCGGGATCGACGTCGCACTCGAATGGAACGACAGCTATTACGAAAACGTGCTGTGTTTCACCAACAACATCCCGCAGCGCGATGGCGGCACGCATCTGGCTGCATTCCGCGCAGCACTGACCCGCACGTTGAACAATTATGCGGCCAATTCCGGAATGCTAAAGAAAGAGAAAGTTTCTCTTTCGGGCGAGGATATGCGCGAAGGGCTGACAGCCATTGTTTCGGTCAAATTGCCCGATCCGAAATTCTCCAGCCAGACCAAGGACAAGCTGGTCAGCTCTGAAGTCCGGCAGCCGCTGGAAAGCCTGATGAGCGACAAGATGACTGAATGGCTGGAAGAAAACCCGGCCAATGCGAAGATCATTATCCAGAAAATCATCGACGCTGCTGCCGCGCGTGAAGCCGCCAAGCGGGCGCGTGAACTAACCCGCCGCAAAGGCGCGATGGATATTGCCAGCCTGCCCGGCAAACTGGCCGATTGTCAGGAACGCGATCCGGCGAAATCCGAACTGTTTCTGGTGGAGGGCGACTCTGCAGGCGGCTCGGCCAAGCAGGGGCGTGACCGGCATTATCAGGCGATCCTTCCGCTCAAGGGCAAGATCCTGAATGTCGAACGCGCACGGTTTGACCGGATTATTTCGTCCAAAGAAGTCGGCACGCTGATTCAGGCAATGGGCACCGGCATCCGCGATGAATTCAACATCGAGAAGCTGCGCTATCACAAGATCGTGATCATGACCGACGCCGATGTCGACGGTGCGCATATCCGCACGCTGCTGCTGACTTTCTTCCACCGGCAAATGCCCGAAATCATCAAGAACGGGCATCTCTTCATCGCCCAGCCGCCCTTGTTCAAAGTCAGCAAGGGCCGCAGTGAAGTCTATCTGAAGGACCAACCGGCGATGGACCGCTATCTGGTCGCTGGCGGATTGCAGGGTCGGTTGTTGGAAAGCGAAAGCGGCGCACGCGGCGGTGCGGAACTGGAAGCTCTGGTCGAACACGCTCTACGTATCCGTAATCTGATGGCCTTCGTGCCGAACAAATATAATAGCGGCATGATCGAGGCGATGGCACTGGCGGGCGTCTTTGATCCTGCGCTCGACAAGGCAGGACGCGAGACCGCGCTGGAACAGGCGGCCAAACGCCTGCAGATGGGTGACAGCGAAGCCGAATGGTCAGCGCAGCTGCGCGACGACGGCACCATTCGGGTTGACCGGCTGTGGCGCGGTGTCACCGACGTGCACGAGATTGAAGCAGCATTTGTCGACAGTGCAGAGGCGCGCAAACTGCACCGCCTCGCCAGCGAAAACGCCGATGTTTACGCGGCACCCGCCCGATTGGTGAAAGGTGCCGACACAACCGCAGCTGATCTAGACAGCTCTGATGATGCGGACACGGACAGCCCTGTCTTCACCGATGACAATGCGATCACCCGCCCGACGCAATTGCTCGATGCGGTTCTGGCTGCTGGACGCAAGGGCCTGTCGAGCCAGCGCTACAAGGGTCTGGGCGAAATGAACGCCGAACAGCTTTGGGAAACCACGCTCGATCCGGATAACCGCGCTTTGCTGCAGGTGAAAGTTGAAGATGCCGATGTCACTGACGAGATCTTCACCCGTCTGATGGGCGATGTCGTTGAGCCACGCCGCGAGTTCATTCAGGACAATGCGCTGAATGTGGCGAATCTCGACGTTTAGGCAGATCGCCACCTGTTTGGCTGCCGTGCTTGTTGCGGTGCCGGCGGTTGCGAGTGCCGAAGACCTCGATGCGATGTCTTGCCGCAATGGCGGCTTTGCCGGGCATGAGACATTCCAGACCGCCAAGATTATTGGCGAAGGGCGGGCCTTTCTGCTCGAAGACATGGACGGTTGCCCGGAGGCCGAAAGCTGCCGGCAAGCCGGAAGCCCTTATCTTGTTAGCGGGGATGCGGTTCTGGTCAGCAGGCTCCGCCTCGACCATGCTTGCGTGTATTTTCCCAACAAAACCGGCGGATCAGCGGGATATGTGCCGCTTTCGCGCCTCCGGATCACGGGACATGATACCGTAGCGACAGCTGAGAAATGGCTCGGCAAATGGAGCAACTACAATAATCCGGCGATTGCAATCACGCGGCGCAATGACGGATTTCATGTAACCGGAGACGCCTTCTGGCCGGGCCGTCCGGGCACGCATGATTATCCGTCAACCAATATCGGGGAACTCAACGGACGGCTCCGGATTTTCGGCAACCGTGCCCGATACAATGACGGATATTGTATCGTGAATTTCTTCCTGATCGGCGACTTCCTGATCGCCAGCGACAATTTCCAATGCGGCGGAATGAATGTGCGATTCCGCGATGTCATGACGCGAGCGGATTGAGCTGTGCTCGACCGTTTCCGCAAGACGTCGAAACCCGCGAAGATCACGCCCGCGACATTCGGCTATGTCGACCCCGATCCGCCGGAAAACCACCCGCTCTGGCTGGCGATTGCGGCAGGGATTGTGATCCTGCTGCCCAAAATTCCGCTGGGCAATTACCTGCTCTATCCGCTGATGATCCTGACCACATGGTTTCATGAAATGGGCCATGGGCTGACGGCAATGTTGCTCGGGTTTGATTTCACTGCGCTAGTGATTGAAGCAAACGGCAATGGCTATGCCCAATACAGCTTTGATCCCGATACATGGGGCATATCGCATTGGCTGGTTGCTGCGGGCGGACCGTTAGGTCCCGCAATTGCCGGTGCATTGATGATCCTGGCCTCGGGGAAACCCGAAGCTCGCCGGCTGACCCTGATCGCGCTCGCGGCAATTATGATGATTTCGACCGCGATATGGGTGCGCAGCCTGATTGGCTGGGCGGTGCTACTACCGACCTCTGCGCTAATCGTATGGATCGCCAATAGCGCCAACGAGAATGTCAGCCGTTTTGCGCTACAATTCCTCGGCGTCCATGCCGCGATCAGCATGTTCGGGCAATGGAATTACCTGTTTATCAGCGGCGCGGTGGTGGACGGAATGCACAAAGTATCCGACACCGGTAAGATGGCCGAGCACACCGGATTGCCGCATTGGGTCTGGGCATCCACACTGATTGCCGTAGGAACACTGATCATTGGCGGTGCGCTCTGGCGCGTGATACGCCAGTCTTCCAAACCATAGCCATCGCGGCATCCCAATGGAGGGGCAAATATGAGCACATCACAAAGCAGCACCGGTTTGGAGCGCGGTGGGTTCCTGCTGTTTCTGGCGCTGGTGTCAGCAGCCTTGCTGGTCGTCGTCTGGCCCTTTGCTAGCCCGATGTTGTGGGCCGCCTTGGCAGCCATCATGTTCCAGCCCTTGTTTCAATGGCTACGCGAAAGAATGCCGCGTTTTCCGGGACGCGCTGCCTTGGCGACGCTTGCGATCATCACCGTTGCGGTACTGATTCCAGGATTCCTGATCGGCAGCATCGTGGTGGAACAAGCGGTCGATGTGTATTTCGCTTTCCGTGAAGGGCGGATCGATGTGGCGGGCTGGTTCACCACCATTCACGATGCTTTGCCTGCCAGCATTCAAAGCAGCCTTGACGCCTCGGGCCTGGGCAACCTGTCGGGCGTGATCGACCGGGCGCAGGATTTCGCCCGCGAAAGTACCGGCATGATCGCGGGTCGGGCACTCGCGATAGGCAGCAGCGCATTTGGCTTTGTGCTGGCCTTTGGTGTCGGGCTGTATGTCACCTATTTCCTTCTGCGGGACGGAAAAGAGATCGGCAACACGATCGTCAAAAGCTTGCCGATGGAACACGGCATTGCAGAAGAGCTAGCAGAGAAATTCCTGTCCATCGTCCGTGCCACGATCAAGGGTTCGGTGGTTGTCGGGCTGGTTCAAGGCGCGCTCGGTGCGATCACTTTCTGGATTGCTGGAATGCCATCGGCAGCTTTGTTTGGCCTGTTGATGGCGATCTTCTCGCTGCTTCCTGCACTCGGCCCTGCCATTGTCTGGATACCTGTCGCGATCTATTTGCTGGCAATTGGCGATATCTGGCAGGGCATCATGGTCATCGGATCGGGCGTGCTGATTATCGGAATGGCCGACAACGTATTGCGCCCGATACTGGTCGGGCGCGATACAGGTATTCCGGACTGGATTATCCTGATCACTACGCTGGGCGGGATCGGATTGCTGGGCCTGTCCGGGATTGTGATCGGGCCGCTGGTGGCAGGACTATTCCTGGCCAGCTGGGCGATTCTTCGCGAGCAGCGCGAGGGCATATCCGCCTGACCCAGCATGACCTATGACGTGATTATTCTTGGCGCTGGCGCAGCAGGCTTGTTCTGTGCCGCACAGGCAGGGCAGCGTGGCAAGCGCGTCCTAGTACTGGAACGTGCACTCAAGCCGGGTAAGAAAATCCTGATATCGGGTGGCGGACGGTGTAATTTCACCAATATCAATGCGGGCCCGGCCAATTACCTGTCGAGCAATCCCCATTTCGCGAAATCGGCACTGAGCCGCTACACGCCGCGCGATTTTCTCGATCTGGTTGAGGCGCACGGGATTGCTTGGCACGAGAAAACACTGGGCCAGCTATTCTGCGATGACAGCGCCAAGCAGATCGTCGCTATGCTGCTCGATGAATGCGCCAAAGCCACGGATGCAGGCGGATCGGTGGAGCTGCAATGCGATCAGGATATCACCGAAGTTGCGCATGAAGATGGCGCCTTCCTTGTGACGGCCAATGGCCGCACCAACGGCGCGCACGCTCTGGTTATCGCCACCGGTGGCCCGTCGATCCCAAAAATGGGCGCAACTAGCTACGCCTATGATCTGGCGCGGAAGTTTGGGCTGAAAGTGGTGGAACCACGGCCAGCACTGGTCCCGCTGACGCTGGGCGGCGACGATGTGCTGTTCCGCGATCTGTCGGGCGTGTCGGCCAATGTCGATGCACGCTTCGGCAAAACCGTTTTCAACGAGGCAGCTTTATTCACGCATAAGGGGCTGTCTGGCCCCTCCATCCTGCAGATCTCGTCTTATTGGAAACACGGCCACCCCCTCAATATCGATTTTCTGCCCGGGGCCACACCAGAATGGTTACTCGCGGCGAAAAAATCGAACCCGAAAATGACGCTGAAATCGGTCTTGAAAGAGGCGCTTTCCGAACGGCTTGCCAGCACTTTGGCCGCAAGGTTGGGCATCAATCAGGAACTGGGCAATGTGCCCGACAAAGCATTACGCGCAGCCGAAGCGAAATTGGCACGCTGGGAATTCCGGCCCAATGGCACCGAGGGATTTGCCAAGGCAGAAGTTACCGCAGGCGGGATCGACACCGCAGAGCTGTCTTCCAAAACTATGGAAGCAAGGAAGGTCCCCGGCCTGTTCGTGATTGGCGAAGCGGTCGATGTAACCGGATGGCTGGGTGGTTACAATTTCCAATGGGCTTGGGCCAGCGGCTGGGCTGCCGCGCAGGCGATTTAAGCGGCCGCTTCTTTACAACGTCACATTCGCGTTGCATCGGTTTTACATGACCCAGTTCCACACCAAACTCGCCGCTTCCCTGCTTCCTGCTCTTGCGCTGTCCGCCTGCTCCACAATGCCCGATGCGGCTTCGACGGCGAGCAATGAAGCAGCACAGACTTCACCGTCACAGCCGATCACCATCAAAGTCATCGGACTGAATGATTTTCACGGTAACATCGAACCGCTTCAGCGCCCTTTGCGCGTGACTGATGATGCTGGCGAGCAGCAGCAAGTCTATGCCGCAGGTGCTGCACATCTCGCCACCGCTGTCGCCGAATATCGCAAGGGCTATGACAATTCGCTGGTAATCGCAGCGGGTGATTTGATCGGCGGCAGTCCGCTTGCATCCTCGATCTTCCTCGACGAGCCCGCAATCGGCGCGATGAACAGGCTAGGGCTCGATTTCAACGCGGTTGGCAATCACGAATTTGATCGCGGATGGAAAGAGCTCAAGCGCATTCAGGAAGGCGGCTGCGAAAAGCACACCTTGCGCGAACCATGCGCCGTGGAGAACCCTTATCCGGGTGCGGAATTCAAATTCCTTGCGGCCAATGTGGTGATGCCGGATGGCTCGACTTTGTTCCCCGCTTACGGGATCAAAACCTTCGGCGCAGGCGAAGCCCAAATCAAAGTCGGCGTCATCGGACTGACGCTCAAGGAAACCCCTTCGCTTGTGACACCGAGCGGCGTGGAAGGGTTGGAGTTCACCGACGAGGCGACCGCAATCAACGCGGTCATCCCCCAGCTGGAGCAGCAAGGCGCGGATGCGATTATTGTCTCGATCCATCAGGGGCTGACGACTGAAGTGGGCTATAATGACAAGAGCTGCGGAGGCGTTGACGGACCGCTGCTCCCGATCCTCGCCCGGCTCGATGCGGCGGTTGATCTGGTCATTTCAGGCCACACCCACCGGTCCTATATTTGCGACTATTCGAAGATCGATCCGGCGCGCGAATTTCTGGTAACCAGCGCGGGCTATGGCGGATCCATGCTGACCGATATCACGCTGACACTCGATCCGGCGACCCGCGAGGTCACAGCACGCACCGCCGATAATATCGTTGTCCAAAGCATCGGTACCGACCGTGAAGGCAACCCGGCACCGGTGAATCCAGGGTTCCGTCAGTTCGCCGCTGATCCGGCCGTCGCGGCCTATGTCGAACAATATGTTGCGGCATCCCGCGAAGCATCGCAGCGGGCAGTCGGACGAATTTCGGGCGAAGCGGAAAAACGCGGATCAACCGATGAGACGGCGCTCGGCAATCTGATCGCTGACGCACAGCTTTTCGCCTCGCAGGAAGCCGGCGCGCAGATCGCGTTTATGAACAATCCGGGCATTCGCGGATCGCTGATCCCTGCAGCGGACGGCACCATCACCTATGGCGATATCTACACCGTCCAGCCCTTCGGCAACACGCTGGTGACCAAGACCTTCACCGGCACGCAAGTGCTGGCGCTGCTGGAACAGCAATTTGACGATGTCGGTCCGGTGCAGCTGTTCTCCGCATCCCAAGGCTTTGGAATGGTGTGGGATTTGTCGGCTCCGCTTGGTGCACGCGTTGTCGAGGCCACGCTGAATGGCGAACCCATTGATCCGGAGGCGACTTACCGTATCACGATGAACAGCTTCCTTGCGGCAGGCGGCGATAATTTCACCGTGTTCGAGCAGGGCACCGATGCCACAACCGGTCCGGTCGATCTGGATGCGATGGAAGCCTATCTGCAAACGACAGACATTATGCAGCTGCCCGCAACGGGCAGACTAAAACAGATCAATGCGGGCGATTGAGAACTAGGCCAAGCGCAGGTTGGAGACGCCGGCTGCGCTGCCGGTTTGCGCAGTTAGCCCGGCAAACATCGTATCGATAATCTGCGCAAGCTTGCTTTCATCCAGACGTCCGTCGAGCATCATCAGCACCTGCGGAGAGGTGTAGCAGACGACCATCTGGTTGATCAGCGACAGAGCACGGTCGATTTTCAGGCCTTCGAAATGCCCTTCTGCCTGCGCCTGTGCGACCAGTTCGCTGAGATAATGGTCGGCCAAATCGATATAGCCACGCACCTGCTCGAACCGCGCCTGTCCCAGTTCCAGATACAGCGCAAAAGTATCCGGATTGGCGCGAAACCGTTCCTGCTCGCGCACAAAGCGACGGGCGAAAAACTCATAGAATTTGCGCTGGATCGGAAGTTCTGAAGCTACAACCTCTTCCATGATCGCGATGTCGGGTGCGTACCAATCCTCGACAATCGCATCGAACAGATCAGCTTCTTCGGGGAAAATATGCTCGATCCGCGAGCGGGCAAGCTGCGATTCATTGGCCAGCATTTGGCGGGTCACCTCGGTGCCCTTGCGTTCAACCAGCTCCATAGCCAGCTTGACCAGCTTGCTGCGTTCTAGCTTGAGATCGTCTTGCGTCATCCGGCCTTCCCTGCCCCGCAAATTTGGCGCTGCCCGCTATGTAATGCGCAGCGCCCCGTTCTCAACCGTCCTGTTCAAGTTTTAGTTGCTCCGATTGCGCCTTGAGCACTTCATAACGCTCATACCCCGGCAATTTGGAAAGCAGAAAATCGGCAATCTTGCCCAGATCCTCTGCATAATTACCGGTCGGGTAGAAAGGCTTGCTGAAGCCAAGCACATTACGCTCGTTACACACCCATGCCGCGACAACAGGCACATTGGCGGCGCGCGCGATATTGTAGAAACCCGATTTCCAGCTGCCGTCGGTGGTCCGACTGCCCTCGGCAGCAATCACCAGAGCAAGCTCGTCACGCTTCTCAAATTCCTCGGCAACTTGCTCCACAACGTTGCTGCGTTTGGTCCGGTCGATCGGGATACCGCCCATATCGAACATAAAATTGCGCATGATGCCTTTGAACAGGGTGTGCTT
>JAHDDJ010000433.1 GCA_020629385.1 Erythrobacter sp. | reverse complement strand
ATCGAAAAAGCGCTCGAAGTGACGATGGAATTCGTCAAGGAACGCAAGGCATTCGGCCAGACGATCTGGGATTTCCAGAACACGCAATTCACTTTGGCCGAGCTGAACGCGCGTGCCACAGCCGCGCGCGTTTTCGTCAATCACTGCATTGCGCAGCACTTGGAAGGCAAGCTGGACGTACCAACCGCCTGCATGGCCAAGCTGATGGTCACCGAGTTGCAGGGCGAAGTCGTCGACAAATGCCTGCAATTCCACGGCGGCGCTGGTTTCATCAACGATTATCCGATTGCACGCATGTATCGCGATTGTCGTATCACTCGCATCTTTGGTGGGTCCAACGAAGTGATGAAAATGGTCATCGCCCGGTCGATGTAAGAGACCGGATTGAGGGATCCGATGAACGATATGGGCAAAGCTGATTTGGCAGAGGGCGCGGAAGGCGGCAGTGCTTTTCGCGTGCCCAAAACGGCCGAGTTAGTCGCGAATTCCATCCGGCGGCGGATCATTCAGGGCGAGCTGTCCGAAGGCGATACGCTGCCGCCCGAAGCGCAGTTGATGGAGCAGTTCGGCATCTCGCGTCCTTCCTTGCGCGAGGCGTTTCGAATCCTCGAAGCGGAGCGGCTGATTACGGTCAAGCGCGGCTCTCGTTCCGGCGCGCGCGTAAGCCTGCCCAAGGTCGAAAGCGTCTCGCGCTATGCCAGCTATTATTTGCAGGCCAGCGGCGTGAATGTCAGCGACATTTACGAAGCCCGGCTGGCGCTGGAGCCGCATGTTGTCCGCACGCTGGCGGCGAAGCCATCCGCCGATGCAGTGGCGCGGCTACGCGAAGAATCGGCGCGGCTGGCAGGCTTTTATGAAAGCGATCAGGAACGCGAATATATGATGGCCTCGGCCCGCTTTCACAGCGTGCTGATGGAAGTTGGGGGGAATGCCACGCTGCACTTCCTCACCCGCGTGCTGGAAGATGTCATCATGCTGTACCAGAAGCACTTCATTCCCACCGCAGCGGAAGAGGCCGAGCGCAAGGCCGGCCGCGCCAAGGGGGTCAAGTCGATCAACAAGCTGATAGATCTCATCGAAGCGGGAGATGCGGATGGCGCGGTCAAACACTGGAAACTGCATCTGACCAACACCAACAAGGTGTGGGGAACCGACCGGACTTTGCGCGAAGTTCTCGCGAATTAGGGTCTGTACCCGGCAAAGTTACCGGCACAAGCTTCCAGCATTGATGTGACAGCTTCAACATCGGCGGCGCGTGCATGAGGCGGTGCAGGCTGCATCTTGGCAGGCGGCGGGAAAGTGCCGTATCCGGCAAACAAAGCGTGCCAGCTCATTGGTGAGTAATAAGCCTGATCATACGCCTGGCCGAGTGCTTCACCCATATCCTTATGTGTGAACCATGCGGTCATCATCGCCTTAAGCCCGTCGGACAGGTTCTGGTTTGCGGCATTATCCTGCCAATATTGCGTGTCGGTGCGCTGGTTCATCCGGTAATGCGCGACGACATAATCGCGGATACCTTCATAGCGTCTGGCAGTCCCAGCATTGAACGTGTCGCGGTGCTGCGCGGTGAAGTTCCCTGCCTCCTGCGCCTGAATGAAGTCCAGTGCGGTGGCGATCACGATATGCAGCGCGGTGGCTTCCAGCGGTTCGATGAACCCCTGTGAAAGACCGGTGGCGAGGCAATTGCGGG
>JAHDDJ010000432.1 GCA_020629385.1 Erythrobacter sp. | reverse complement strand
GGCGGGAAGCCGCGGCCATATTCCTGTAATTGCCAGCTGGTCGGGCGGATCGGATTGACCGCCTTCATATGCGCCTGTTTCGGCGTGCGTCCGCCTTTTTTCAGATTGCACGGGGCGCAGGCGCTGGCGATGTTTTCCCACGTGGTCTTGCCGCCCAACCGGCGCGGGATCACATGGTCGAAAGTCAGGCTGTCATGACTGCCGCAATATTGGCATTCGAATTTGTCGCGCAGAAAAACGTTAAATCGGGTGAAAGCGGGAAATTCGCTGTGCTTCACATATTGCTTGAGCGCGATCACGCTGGGGATTTTCATGTCGAGCGAAGGCGAATGCACCTCCAGATCGTAATTCTCGACAATCGCCACGCGGTCCAGAAACACCGCCTTGATCGCGGTTTGCCATGGCCACAGGCTCAGCGGGTAATAGGACAGCGGTGTATAGTCCGCGTTCAACACCAGCGTGGGGCATTCCGCAGGATTGCGCCCTGCGTCTTCCTCAAGCTTGCGGAACCGTGCCGCGCGTTCGATCAGTTCGGCTTTGAACACTTGGGTGCTCCCTTCTGATGGACATGAAGGGAGCATTTGCGCGTTTTAGCGTCAACCCTGTTACAGGGTGCGAATCCACAGTCATATTTTGCCTGTACGCCCAAGGCAGTGCAGGGAGGCCGCAATGACCATCACCCGCTTCGCCCCAAGTCCTAACGGCCTGTTGCATCTCGGCCATGCGTATTCGGCGATTGTCGCGTATGATCTGGCGCGTCATGCGGGCGGGAAATTCCTGCTGCGGATCGAGGATATTGACGGCGTACGGAGCAAGCCGGAACTGGCGGACGCTTTTCGCGAAGATTTGCGCTGGCTGGGCCTCACATGGGAGGAAGTGCCCGCGCAATCGACCCGTTTGGCGAGTTACGAGGATGCGGCAGCGCGGTTGAAGTCAATGGGATTGCTGTATGCGTGCACGTGCACCCGGTCTGAGATCGCAGCCGCTGCGACCAAGACAGGGCCGGAAGGTCCGGTTTATCCCGGAACCTGCAAAGGAGCGAGCAAAGACCTGAATGTGCCTTCGGCATGGCGCCTCGACGTCGAAAAAGCGCAACGCCTGACAGGACAACTCGAATGGCAGGATGATCTTGCAGGTGTTCAGACTGCAGAGCCGGAGCTGCTTGGCGATGTCGTTCTTTGGAGGAAGGACAATCCGGCGAGCTATCATCTGGCAGCCACGCTGGATGATGCCGCAGACGGGGTGACTTTGGTTGCGCGAGGGCAGGACTTGTTCGCGGCGAGCCACATACACCGGCTGCTTCAGGCCCTGCTGGATCTGCCAGTGCCGCGTTGGCACCACCACGCGCTGGTACTGGATGAAGAGGGCCGGAAACTGGCCAAGCGGCGCGGTTCGCAATCGCTGGCCGACCTGCGCGCATCTGGCGTTGACGGGATTCAATTGGGCACCGATTTGCGCGCCGGGCGTTTTGGACCTGTCAATTCGCTTTCAAAGGCCTAAATAACAGTCATGACCTATCTCTTCATCGCAGTGCTCGCCGTTCTTTGCATCATGGTGGTAATCTCGCTTGTGCGGGGCATCGTTGCTTTTCTGCAAAGCACCAAGATCGACCTTGAAACCGGCGAAAGCCGCGATGCGAGCGAGATGCAGCTGAAACAGAACAAGGCGATGTTTGCGCGGATCAAGTATCAGGC
>JAHDDJ010000055.1:1328-10665 GCA_020629385.1 Erythrobacter sp. | reverse complement strand
TCGATCGCCCGCTGGTCCCCGTTGTCGCGCAGATGGAGCGGCACGGGATCAAGGTTGACCGTGCGCGCCTTGCCAAATTATCCGAAGAATTCGCGACCGAAATGGGCCGGCTGGAAGCCGCAATCCATGAAGAAGCCGGGCAGGAGTTCTCCATCGGCAGCCCCAAGCAACTGGGCGACATCCTGTTTGACAAGCTGGGCTACAAAGGCGGGCGCAAGGGCAAGAGCGGCCAATATTCAACCGACCAGACCATGCTGGAAAAGCTCGCCGGACAAGGCGCCACTATCGCCACAAAAGTCCTCGAATGGCGTCAGCTTTCCAAGCTTAAATCGACCTATACCGATGCCCTGCAGGCTGCGATAAATCCCAAAACAGGGCGTGTGCATACCAGCTATTCTCTGGTCGGCGCGCAAACCGGGCGTTTGTCTTCCACCGATCCGAATTTGCAGAACATCCCGATCCGCACCGAAATCGGACGCCAGATCCGCGAGGCCTTCGTGCCCGAAGAAGGCAATGTGCTGCTCGCCGCCGACTATTCGCAAATCGAGCTCCGGCTTGCAGCGCATATGGCCGATGTCCCGTCACTCAAGGAAGCCTTTGCAGAGGGCGAGGATATTCACGCCCGCACAGCACGCGAAATGTATGGTGAAGTCACCCGCGACACGCGTGCTGCGGCCAAGACGATCAACTTTGCGATACTCTATGGAATTTCGCGCTGGGGGCTTGCCGGCCGTCTGGGCGTCGAACCCGATGAGGCACAGGACATGATCAACCGCTATTTCGAGCGGTTCCCCGGCATCCAGCGTTATATCTCCGAAACGCTCGAAAGCGTGAAAGAGCGCGGCTATTCGGAGACATTATTTGGCCGCAAAACCTGGTTCCCGCGGATCAATTCCAAAAATCAGGCCGAACGCCAAGGCAGCGAACGCGCTGCCGTGAACGCCCCGATCCAGGGGACCAGCGCCGATATTATCAAACGCGCCATGGCGCGGATGATGCCAGCGCTCGAAGAAGCTGGCCTCGGCCACGTCAGGATGCTGCTGCAAGTGCACGACGAACTGGTTTTCGAATTGCCCGAAGGTGATGTGAATGCCGCCAAACCGATTATCGAAAAGGTCATGGCTGAGGCTGCCGAACCGGCGATAAAACTCAGCGTCCCGCTTGGCATCGAAATCGGCACAGGTAAGAGCTGGGGCGAAGCACATTAGGCGATATAGAGCGACGCCCACCACATCAGTATTGCTGGTTTTGAGGCGCCTGCAATCGGGAAAGTAACGCACAAATCAATCAAGGCTTGCACATCAGTGGCTCTATGGCCATGCTCTTTGATAACGTTCACAATGGGCGGATGGGAGAATTTTCTGATGGCAATAATATCAAGAGCAATGGTTCTGATTGGCGCCATGGCGTTGGCATCTTGCGGCGGCGAAGGCAGCGCTGTGAATTCACCGCCCGTCTCAAGTCCTTCGCCGACGCCCACTCCCATGCCAACACCTCCGGGAACACTCCTGTTCGAGGATGAGTTTAGTACCGGCACGCTCAATCGTCAGATGTGGAATGTCGAAGGACCAACGTTCTGGGTCAACAACGAGCTGCAAGCCTATGTTGACGAGGCAGCTACGATCAGTTTTGCCAATCCTGCGGGCGCCGAAGATGGAGCACTGGTGCTGAAGCCGGTCTCCAGACCAGGGTTCGTAACGCCTACTGGCCGGGTGACGGATTTTGTTTCAGGGCGGATCAATACACGTGACAAATTCAGCGTCACTTATGGGCGGATAGCGGCGCGTATCCGGATGCCCGATGCAGCTGGAGTGTGGCCTGCGTTCTGGATGCTCGGATACGGGCAGTGGCCGGATGCGGGTGAGATCGACATTATGGAATATGTCGGTGTACCAAGCTGGACGGCGGTTGCGATGCATGGCCCTGGCTATTCGGGGGACACCCCCTTGGTGCAACGACAAGATTTTCCTGCCGGTACCGACGTGACGGATTGGCACGAATATGCCGTCGAACGGACTGAAGACACAGTCATATTCTTTGTGGATGACCGAGAGATTTATCGGGTCACGCGCGCCGACGTCGAGCAGCATGGTCCGTGGCGATTTGACAGGCCGGAATATCTAATCCTGAATTTCGCCATTGGCGGCAACTATCCCAATGCGGTCAACGGTATCACTGCACCCTATTTCGGTATGCCGCAGGAAACTGCCGATAGAATAGCTCTCGGCGAAGTCGCGATGGAAGTGGATTGGGTCCGGGTCTGGTCGCCTTCCTGATAAGCAAACATACAACTAGCGGGCCTGCTACACTTGGCCGCGCAGAAAGAGCATTTCGCTGCAATTCTGGTCATCGCTGGATGGCGTTATTGTAGTCAACACTCTGGTCAAGCGGGGTTGTAACTACCTTGTCCGGTCCATAGGTGGTTGACATGTTCGAACGATATAACCCTGCCAACTGGTCTATCACATGGGACGAAGTGGCCATTGCCTTCGCCGGGCTGACCATTGCAGTGGTGATTGCTTACACGCTTTATCGCATCATCTTCGCCATCCTTGACCGCGTAACGCGCATGTCGGAAACCACATCCGACGAGCTTGTGCTGGAAAGCATAAGGCGCCCGATAAAATGGTCACTGATCGCAATTGGCGTGACTGTGGTTGCGCAAGCAGACCAGACGCTTGCCTTCGTGTGGGAACCCGTCGCGCAGTTCGTCCGCCCGGCTTTGTTGGGCTGGATCGCCTATACGCTGGTCAAGGCATTTACCGCCGCCATGGAAATCCGGCTGGAAGCGTCGAATGATCCTGTGGCAATGCGTAGCCGGCGCACACGCATTGCCATCCTGTCGCGCACTGCGACATTTGCGATTATCTTCATCACCGTTGGTCTGATGCTGTTCGCGATCCCTGCGGTGAAATCGATTGGTACTACGCTGTTGGCTTCTGCCGGTCTGGCGGCACTAGCGGTTGGCGCTGCGGCGCAGCCCGCTTTGAAATCGCTCATCGGTGGCATCCAGATGGCGTTGACGGAGCCTCTGCGGATCGGTGATCTGGTTGTGGTAGACGGACACACAGGCCGTGTGGAGGAAATCCGCATGAGCTTCATCACCGTGCGCACATGGGACGAGCGCGCGATTGTTGTTCCAACGACCAGTATACTCGATCACAGCTTCGAGAACTGGTCGCGCAAGAGCGAAAAATTGACAGGGCCAGTGATGCTACATCTTGATCCGGCGACGCGGGTTCAGCCGATCCGCGAGGAACTGCAACGCTTTGTTGCCAAACACCCGTTGTGGGACGGCCGTACGGTCCAATGCCTGATGAGCGAGGCCTATCCGGAAAGCATCGAGCTTCGCCTAGCCGTCAGCGCAAAGACCATTGGTGACCTGTGGCAGCTACGCTGCGAGGTCCGCGAGCATATGCTCGACTGGCTGCGCGAAGAAATGCCCGATGCCCTGATCCGCCACCGGTTGGAAGTCCCCCATGGTCACCCCAAGGCGGGCGAGCCATAGGGCACATCACAACAGCGGGAGCGATCAGTCATCGCCATGTTTTTTGTCACGGATCGGTTCGACCATTCCCTCGCTGAGAAACCCGATTGAAGGTTTGGCAGCCGCCGCCCGCTTCTTCAGTTCACCGCGCATTTTCTTGTATTCGGCTTCCATCTTGCCGGTCACGGTTGCGCGCGAATCCTTCAGCGCTTCGGCAAAGTCTTCGGCTTTGACCTCTTTCACGTCGTTGCCCGCACGGCGCAGCGCATTGAGACCGGCACGGCGAACCACATCCTCCAGGTCAGCGCCGGTAAAGCGCGCTGTATCCTTCGCAATTTTCGCAAAGTCGACATCCTTGGCGACGGGCATATTCTTGGCGTGAATGCCAAGGATCTGCTTGCGGCCGGCCTCGTCTGGCGTGCCGACATAGACCAGTTCATCAAAGCGACCGGGGCGTAGCAGAGCCGGATCGACCAGCGTGGGCCGGTTAGTGGCACCGATCACAATGACCGACTGCATTTCTTCCAGCCCGTCCATTTCGGCAAGGATAGTGTTAACGACGCGTCCGGTTACTTGCGGCTCGCCTTGGCCGCTGCCACGCGCCGGGACCAGCGAGTCGATCTCGTCGATGAATACCACGCACGGTGCAACGGCGCGGGCGCGCTGGAACATGCGGGCGATTTGCTGTTCGCTTTCGCCGTACCATTTGGACAAAAGGTCGGAGCTTTTCATGGAGATGAAATTCGCCTCCGCCTCTTTGGCAACGGCTTTGGCAAGGAGGGTCTTGCCGGTACCCGGAGGGCCATAGAGCAGAAAGCCCTTGGCTGCGCGAATTCCCAGCCGCTCGAAAGCTTCGGGGTTTTTGAGCGGAAGTTCGATACCTTCCTGCAGCATGTCGATGGCGTCATCGACACCGCCAATATCGCTCCAGCGCGTATTGGGCATTTCGACCATAACTTCGCGCATGGCCGAGGGCTGGACTCGACGGAGAGCCGACAGGAAATCTTCCCGCGTCACGCACAATTCGTCGAGCACTTCATCCGGAACGGTGCGTTCATCGAGATTGATTTTCGGCATGATACGCCGGACAGCATCTATTGCTGCTTCACGCGTCAAAGCCGCCAAATCGGCACCGACAAATCCATGCGTAGTCTTGGCCAGTTCGGTAAGATTGACCTTGTCACCCAAAGGCATACCGCGCGTATGGATCGCCAAAATCTCGCGGCGACCGGGTTCATCAGGCACACCGATGACAATCTCGCGATCAAACCGGCCGGGCCGCCGCAGCGCTTCGTCAATCGCATCGGGCCGATTGGTTGCCGCAATCACCACAAGGTTGGAACGCGCTTCAAGCCCGTCCATCAACGTCAGTAACTGCGCAACCAGACGCTTTTCGGCCTCGCCCGGCACCTGCGTGCGTTTCGGAGCAATGGAATCGATTTCATCGATGAAAATAATCGACGGCGCAACGCGGGTTGCCTCTTCGAACACTTCGCGCAGTTTCTTTTCGCTTTCGCCATAGCCTGACCCCATGATTTCGGGACCGTTAATGGTGAAAAACTCTGCATCGCTTTCATTTGCAACGGCCTGTGCGAGACGGGTCTTGCCGGTTCCGGGAGGGCCGTGGAGCAGAACACCCTTGGGAGGATCGACACCCAGACGGGTGAACAATTCCGGGTATCGCAAAGGCAGTTCGACCATCTCGCGCAATTGCTGGATGGTCTCGCCAATACCGCCGACATCGTCGTAATTCACACCAGCACGCGGATCACGTGGCTCCTCATATTCGGCACGTAATTCTACTTCGGTATTCTCGTCGATATGCACGATACCCTTCGGGCTGGTCGACACAACGCTGAGGCGAATCTGCGTCAGAGCATAGGCAGGCGCGTTGAACATGCGCTGCACTTGCGGTGGCATGTTCTGGACAGGCTGCTGCCCCGAGGTTGCAACCAGATCGCCAGCAAGGATCGGCTTGCGGAAGAAATTGCGTTTCAAGGCCTGCGCCGGACCCTGCAACCGCATTTCACGCTGGGCCGGGGCAAACACCACCCTGGTGGCGGGTTGGGACTTGGCGGCACTTATCGTCACATGTTCGCCCGATGCCGCTTCCGCATTGCCTCGCTGCAGACCATCGAGCCGCACAACTTCGAGCGATTCGTCTTCTTCATAGGCAGACATGGCACGCGCAACTGTCGTGCGCTTGCCGATAATCTCGACCGTGTCACCTTCGGTAATGCCCAAAGTCTGGAATGCAGAGCGCGGCATGCGGGCAATGCCCTGCCCGCTTTCTTCCTGCCTTGCTGCTGCTACCGCCAACCGAACCGTTTTTTCTTTGGTCTTGGTTTCCGTTTCGGCCATCGAGTTTGCGCTCCTTCGCATGCATTACAGGATTGACCCCTTAGCTAGGCAAGGTGCCTTCCATGTGCAAACGGCCAATGCGCGGAATCGTGCCGGACAAGAAAAAAGGCCCGGTCGTTGCCGACCGGGCCTGAAAGTTTTGGGAGAGGATGCCTGAAAGGCCTGCCCTATATGCGGAAGAGCTGGTTTTTGTGCAAGTGCGAAAAGATCAGCGTGTGTTGCACAAAATGCAACATGCCCAGCCAGTAGAGCAAAGTTCTGTTTTTACAGTGATATTTTCAGCTCCACCTCGCTCTCCCACGATTGGACTCGTATTGGCAGCATAAGAATGCTGCGCTGCGTCATTTTCTGCTTGGCGGATGACAAGGGGCCTGCCAGAGGCTATGCGTGCCGTAGCGGCAATCCCAGTGCTGCCTTGCCAATGCCAGAGGAATATTATGCAAAAAATCTATCCCGATGCGAAAAGCGCTCTGGACGGTATTTTGACGGATGACATGCTGATTGCCTCAGGCGGGTTTGGCCTGTGCGGCATTCCTGAACGATTGCTCACGGCCATTCGCGAAAGCGGGGTAAAGGGCCTCACTTTTGCCAGCAACAATGCCGGAATCGACAATGAAGGTATCGGTATGCTGTTGCGCACCCAGCAAGTCAGAAAAATGATCTCTTCCTATGTGGGCGAGAACAAGGAATTCGAACGACAATTCCTTTCCGGCGAACTGGAAGTCGAGTTTTGCCCGCAGGGAACTCTAGCCGAACGGATGCGCGCAGGCGGCGCGGGCATTCCCGGCTTCTACACCAAAACGGGCGTCGGGACGCAGGTAGCCGAAGGCAAAGAGGTCAAGAACTTCGACGGTGAAGACTATATTCTCGAACGCGGGATCTTTGCCGATCTGGCCATCGTAAAAGCCTGGAAAGCCGACGAGACAGGCAATCTGGTTTTCCGCAAGACAGCGCGCAACTTCAACCAGCCAGCTGCGACTTGCGGTAAAATCTGCGTTGTCGAAGTTGAGGAAATCGTGCCTGCAGGCGCGCTTGATCCCGACGCAATCCACTTGCCCGGGGTCTACGTTCAACGGATGATCGTCGGCGCCCCCTACGACAAGAAGATCGAATTCCGCACCACTCGCGAGCGCGAGGACGCATAAGGCGCGTGGCGATGCAGCATCGGCTTCTACCCCTGATATTGCTGTGCGGCGCTCCGATGCTGCTGGGCGGCTGCGTTGCAGCTGTTGTGCCACTGGCTGCAAGCGGCGCCTTGATTACGCGCGATAAAGACAAGGATAGCGGCACTGATAGTGCGGGCACGAACGAGGTCCAGGTCGAGCAAGATCAAACACCGGAAGTGATCGTCGATCCAGCCCCTGAACCTGCTGAACCAACGGCCGAGACTAAACCACAACCCGAACCGCCCGTGGCCGAAGCCGAAGCAGAACTGCCTGCAGTCCGTGCAGGGCCGGCACAGGAAAGTCTGGACCCGCCCCCCGAACCCTCGCCATTGTCATCCCCAGCTCCGCAAGAACCGGCTGCAATCGGCCCAACCGATTTCCGGGCCTATGACGTGATGTACACTTACGTCGATCTGCAGGCGCGACGCGATCCCGTCGAAACACCGCGTCAGTCAGCTGTGCTTGCGGCACCGGGAACGCTAAGCCCTGTCCGTACCGATTGCAGTATCCGGCCACCCTCAATTCTGCTCGATCTCGATCCGCTTGATGGAATATTCGATCCGGCAGTTGCAAAGACACCCAACGCTTCCTTGCCGCAAATGCTGGCCGCACTGCGTTTGCAGGAAGTCGAGATTTTCTGGACTTCAGCCCTGCCGGCAGTCCGCGCCGGCGATGTGCGAAACGCCCTGACTGAAAGTGGCCTTGATCCACGCGGGCGCGATGGATTGCTGCTCATGCGCAACAAGGACGACCGCAAGCAGGCGCGGATCAAGGATTTGAGCGAGACCCATTGCCTCGTCGCCATCGCTGGTGACCGTCGCGCAGATTTTGACGAGCTCTATCTGTATATCCGGGACAAAACCGCAGCCCAACCGCTCGAAGAACTGATCGGCGCTGGCTGGTTTCTCACCCCGCTTCCCCTGACCGCCCCTTCTCCCGAAAACCAAGGACAAACCCGATGAGTTGGAACCGTGACCAGATGGCCGCCCGTGCTGCACAGGAATTGCAGGATGGCTATTATGTGAACCTTGGCATTGGCATCCCGACTCTGGTCGCCAACCATATTCCTGACGGGATGCAAGTTACGCTACAGTCCGAAAACGGTATGCTTGGTATCGGCCCCTTTCCCTATGACGATGAAGTCGACCCGGACCTGATCAACGCGGGCAAGCAGACGATCAGCGAAATTCCGCATTCCGCCTATTTCGACAGCGCGCAAAGCTTTGCAATGATTCGCGGCGGGCATATCGACCTGACTGTGCTGGGTGCGATGGAAGTCGCGCAAAATGGCGATATCGCCAACTGGATGATCCCGGGCAAGATGATCAAGGGCATGGGCGGCGCAATGGATCTGGTAGCTGGTGTGAAGAAAATCATCGTGGTGATGGATCACAATGCCAAGGATGGCAGCCCTAAATTCATTCCTGAATGCACATTGCCGCTCACCGGCCAGAATGTGGTCGATATGATCATCACCAACCTCGCCGTATTCCACCGGCCAGACCATTCTAGCCCGTTCAAACTTATCGAACTGGCTCCCGGTATTACCGCCGAGGAAGTGGCCGCGAAGACAACCGCGCACTATGAGGTCGCGCTTTGAACAAAGGCAGCCGCTGGTTGATTGCGGGCGGCATATTGAGCCTGGCGGCTGCGCTTCTGCATCTCGCTTGTATCGCATTCGGGGCAAGCTGGTTCCGCTTCTTCGGAGCGCCGGAGCCTCTGATAGTAAGCTATGAAAATGGCGCTATGGGCCTTGTCTGGATGACGATCGCTATCGCAGCCATTTTGGCAATCTGGGCCGCTTATGCATTCTCCGGTGCGGGTATATTCCAGCGCCTTCCGCTGCTGAAAACTGGTCTGGTGACGATTGCCAGCATCTATCTGCTGCGCGGTGCCTTCCTGATCCCTGCTCTGATTAAGGCACCATATCCACGCCATGAATTCGACATCTGGTCATCTGCGATAGTCCTCGCATTGGGGATAGCTTACGCCATTGGCACATGGCGCGCATGGCCGGATCTGCGGTTAACTCCCGAACAGGCTTGAGCCATGTGGCTTAAAGACCCCCGAAACCCCAAATCTCCGCTCGCCGGACTCAAAGTGCTCGAACTCGCCCGCGTTCTAGCTGGTCCGTGGGTCGGGCAAACACTCGCCGATCTTGGTGCCGATGTCATAAAGGTAGAAAGCCCGGAAGGGGACGGAACGCGGCAATGGGGGCCGCCTTGGATCCAGCGCGAAAATGGTGAGCATGAGGCTGCCTATTATCATGCCTGCAATCGCGGCAAGCGTTCGATCATTGCCGACTTTGCCAATACGGATGATC
>JAHDDJ010000055.1:0-1228 GCA_020629385.1 Erythrobacter sp. | reverse complement strand
TCGATCATTGCCGACTTTGCCAATACGGATGATCGTGATCGGGTGATGGCTCTGTGCGCCGAGGCTGATGTTGTGATCGAGAATTTCAAACCCGGCACGCTGGAACGTTTTGGTCTCGATTATAGAAGCATCAGCGCCAGTAATCCGGCGGTGGTCTATTGTTCGATCAGCGGCTTCGGCCAGACCGGGCCAAGGCGCGATGAGCCCGGCTATGACTTCGTTGTCCAGGCCATGAGTGGTTTGATGTCTATAACCGGAGAGCCAGAGGGTGACCCGATGAAGATGGGTATCTCTATATCGGATCTGACCTGCGGCTTATGGTCGACCATTGCCGTGCAATCTGCACTGCTGATGCGTGAGCGTACCGGACGAGGGCAGCATGTGGATATGTCGCTGTTCGATTGTTCTGTTGCGATGCTTGCCAATCAAGCGATGAGCTACTTCGCGACCGGTGCCAATCCGCCGCGCATGGGCAATGCACATGCCCAGGTCGTGCCCTATGGGGTTTATGATGTCGCCGATGGGGCGGTTGTGCTCGCACCTGCCAACGACCGGCTGTTCGTCAAGCTGATGCATGTGCTGGGTCGAAATGATCTGGCCGAAGATCCCAAGCTGCAAGATAATGCCGGGCGGATCAAACATCGTGAATGGATGGAAGCGGAAATCCGCGACGAAGCACGTGCATGGACTCGCGACGACCTGCTCGCGAGATGCAAAGATGCGGGTGTCCCCGCCGGGCCAATCCACTCGGTCGAGCAGGTGTTTGCAGACCCCCAAACGCAGTCGCGGGGCATGAGAACAGACTTGGACGGCATCGCATCCGTACGCAGCCCGATTTTGTTCTCCGGTGCAGAACTCGCACTGGACAGGCCATCACCGCGACATGGCGGGGATGACCCAGCCTAGGCGAAGGCTGCTTTCAACGCGTCAACCAGATCGGTCTTTTCCCACGGGAAGAAGTCACCCTCTGGCGTGCGTCCGAAATGGCCGTAGGCGGCGCTGGTGCGATAGATCGGGTTGTTCAGGCCCAGATGCGTGCGGATCGCGCGCGGGGTCAAACCGCCAAGCGCCTCGATAGATTCGATGGCGTTTTCCAATGCCGCGTCATCTACAGTGCCGGTCCCATGCGTATCGACATAGAGCGACAGAGGCTCCGACACACCAATCGCATAGGCGAGCTGGATGGTGCAGCGGGTAGCGAGGCCAGCCGCGACGATGTTCTTGGCCA
>JAHDDJ010000054.1 GCA_020629385.1 Erythrobacter sp. | reverse complement strand
GTCCACAAAGCCTGCGTTTCTTGCTGATACAATACGTCGAGCTCTTTGAGCGCAAATAGCTGTTCGGGAATCGCCATGGTCTGCGACCCGTCATCCAACAGATGTTCTTCAGCATCGACCAGCGGTATGGCCGAGCTCCCCATACTATCCATCGCGCCGGAGCCCCCCTCCAGACTGCTATTCATCCGATCCATTTGCGACCCCTTTTTGGGCGAATTCGGCATTTTACATCCTGACAAGTTACAGGAGCCTATTCGCTTGGCAAATGTTTATTTACGAGTTTGAATTTCGGATCGTCTCAAAAACGGTCAGTGTACAAGTAAAACTGACTCTATTTCCGAAGGTTAGCTAGCAACACCGAGATGCTTTAGAGATTTATCGAGCATCAGTAATTGCCACAGGATTCTGCCATGATCAGCCCTTCCGGCAGTATGATCCGTAGCAATTTTGCCAAGCGCTGTATCATCGAACAAGCCTTGAGACGCTAACCCCGTCTTGCCGCAGATTGCCCTCGCTTCCGTTTCAAGCGGCCCCCGGAACCATTCCGAGATGGGCGTAACGAAACCTTGTTTCGGCCGGTAGAGAATATCCTTGGGCAGATACCGCTCCATAGTATGTTTGAGCAGCCACTTGCCTTGGGTGCCGCGAAAACGCTGACGATGCGGCAATCTGGCAGCAAATTCCACCAGACGGTGATCAAGCAGCGGTTCGCGGGCTTCCAGACTTACCGCCATACTGGTGCGGTCCACTTTGGTCAGAATATCTCCCGGCATCCAGAATTTGAGATCTGCATATTGCGCACGGTCGAGACCTGACCGGGCCGGGGCGGACCGCATCAAATCAACCAGAGGCTGCTCCGCGCGATATTCACCAAGCGCGCGTTTCATCTCTTCGGAATAGAGCGCACTGCGGAGTTCCGGTGGAATGACTGACAGGCTGCGGGCATATCCGGTTGCCCCGTCTTCTGCGAGCGAAAGCAGTGTTGACTTGGCGCGAAGTGGCCTCGGTGCCCAGTCGGCTTTGGGCCAGATCTTACCCAAACCGCCGAAAACGGGTTTCCTCAGGAATTGGGGAAGCAGCGCCCTCGCCTGTTCCTCGCGGGCGTGGAACACTTGCCGCCTGTATCCGGCAAACGCCTCGTCCGCCCCATCGCCAGACAAAGCCACGGTGACATTCTCTCGCGCCAATTGGCACACCCGCCAGGTCGGCAAGGCCGATGCATCCGCAAATGGTTCATCGAACATGCGGACCAGATCGTCGACATGCCGGAAATCGTCGGGAGCAACCGTACGTTTGCGGTGATCCGTGCCAAACATCTCCGCAACTTTTTGCGCATAGCTGGACTCATCGAGCGCCGCGACATCAAAGCCGATGGAACACGTCTTCACAGGATCGCGGCTGGCCTCGGACATCAAAGCCACAACACTTGAAGAATCCACCCCGCCGGACAGGAATGCGCCCAGCGGTACATCGGAGACCATCCGCGAAGTTACCCCTTCGCGCAGATGATACAGCAGTTCCGCCGAAAGATCGGCATCGCTGCCTTTCTTGCGTGTGCTGAAGTCAACATCCCACCATTGACGGGAGGGAGCAGGCGCCTCGCCGTGGCGCAACAGACGAAAATGACCCGCAGGAAGTTTCTCGACGCCCTGCAGGATCGAGCGATGATCCGGCACATAACCCCATGTCATGTAATCCTCGACCGCAAGTGGATCGAGCTTTCGCCTGAACAGAGGGTGCGCAAGCAAGCCCTTCAATTCCGATGCAAACGCAATACTCCCGTCACTGAGCGGGGCCATGAATAGTGGTTTCACACCAAATCTGTCGCGTGCGAGAAACAGCTCTTTCTTGCGCAAATCATATAGCGCGAAGGCAAACATTCCATTGAAACGTGTCAGGCAATCGACGCCCCACCGCTGGTAAGCGGCAAGAATGACCTCGCTATCGCCTTGGGTGCGGAAAGTCGCGCCTTCCTTCTCCAATTCGCGGCGAATCTCGGCAAAATTGTAGATCTCGCCATTGAATACCAACACCGCATTGCCATCCGCCGAATGCATCGGCTGCGGCGAACCTTCCACGTCGATGATGGACAACCGCCTGTGCCCCAGCCCAATCCCGGCTTCGGTCCACACTCCCGCCCCGTCAGGGCCGCGATGGACCATGGCATCGCACATCCGTTCGACCCGAACAGGATCGACCGGTTTGCGTGTCCCGCTATGAAATATTCCGGCAATCCCGCACATGCGCCGCCTCTAACGCAGCCCTGCGATGCGGTCCAACCATTCTCCTTCATCGCCGATTGCCTGCCGGAATTGTGCGATGGACTGTTCAGCTGCATCCATGTCCTGCAACTCGCTGGACAGGATGAGCATTACGGTTGGCTGCTCCCGCAAAAGCAAGCGCGACTGCATATTGGCAAGCTTCAGCTTAGCCACGCTTCCGGTGAACACGTTGCCGGTACGATAGGATGTCTGAACCAGCCGCTTGTGCTGGCCGAAAATCAGCAGACAGTCAGTCTTGGCATTTGCCACTGCAGGCCCTGCGGCAAGCCACCGCCAGTCGCTATTCGGATCGAACGCTCCCTCCCCGAAGGCGCTCGCTTCGCGTCCATCTTCCTGCGCAGAATAGAGCGCGATAAACACATCGACTTCACCGCCTGATGCAGTGCGATAGCGGCCCAACAAACGGTGATCCGCTCCGGTCGCTTTCGGGCTCCAGGCATAGACGGGTTCATAGGCGTCAAGCTGCCAGCCCTCGATCGTTGGTAGAGATATCTGGGCCGGACTTGCGGCCTCCACCTTTGCCGCGGTGAAGTTCCACACCCCGAACAGAACTGCCAGCCCGATAATGCCGACCAGCACTTTGGTACCGGCAGCTGATGTTCGGTCTATCCATGTCGCAATCTTGCCATTCGACTTTACGAGGAAGTCGAGGCCAAGGTCATCGGGATCGCGATCAAACCAGCGCCACGCGACGCCCAAAAGAACACCCCCGACCAGAGCGAAGAACACCCAACCATAGAAAATATGGTCAAAGCCCTCTGCAAATTCGACGCCTTGGAACTGGGCAATATAGATCGTGCCCCATGCGCGCACACCATTCGCCAGAATCGGCAGCGCGATAGCAGCGGCCATAAACAGGATACGCTGTTTCCAGCGCTTGAAGCAGGCGTAGGAAATCAACGTGCCC
The DNA here is from genome assembly GCA_020629385.1 of Erythrobacter sp. Taxonomy (GTDB): domain Bacteria; phylum Pseudomonadota; class Alphaproteobacteria; order Sphingomonadales; family Sphingomonadaceae; genus Pontixanthobacter. The sequence continues at coordinate 7,495 of JAHDDJ010000054.1, read as the reverse complement.
AGCGCGATCATCGCGATGAGGAACTTCACGCCGGAGCATGCTTCCGCGACTTCAAACAGGCCAACCGGTGTATCGATAAATACACCGTCGATAATGGCCGGTATGCCGCTCCATTCGGTCAACGCAATGACCAGTTCCGCTGTGATCATTTGTAGCGCAGGTACTAGCTCGTCTCCGAATGGTACCAGGAAAAGCATGTATGCCAGAGGGAACGCGTTAGCCAAAGCGACCCTCGGCCCCAAAACGGTCACAACGCAAGCCTGCAGAGCAACTACTGCACCCAGCTGGCTGGCCGTGTTCACCCCGGCAAGCGAGCCCAGCAACCACAGCATCAAAGCGCCTGCAAGGGGGATCAGCCCGGGCCACCAGCCCTGCGGCACCAGCTCGAACAGTTGATCTTTGCGCGTATAAACCAGCCAACCGACGATCAGCGGCACAAACAACACATGGTTATAGGTCGAAATGTTCCACCACTGGTCGACCATCTTCACCCAGTCGCTGAATGTGAGGCCAAAGATGGCTAGCCAGCCTATGGCCAGATACGCCAAGGGCGCACGCCAATGCGCTGGAATGGCATCGACCAGACCACGTTTGCCTTCAGAATCCAGTACGGCTTCAGGCTGCATCGCTGTGTTCTCTCGTAACATCGAAACCGCACAAACCGGCCAAAGGCTGCATCATAGCGTCCCAGCCTTGTTGTTCGACGACGTAGCGCCGCGCAGCAGCAGCCATGTTAAGCGCCGCAGGACCATCTGCAATCAAGGTCTTGGCCTTTTCGGCCAGTTCTGCATCGCTACGGCCGATCAGAAAGTCGCGGCCATCTACAGCGTCGATACCGGTCGCAGCCTCTTCTGACAAAAGGACGGGCCGTGCCATTGCCATGGCTTCCAGCACCTTGTTCTGGACACCGCGTGCAATTTCAAGCGGAGCAACAGCTATGTCAGCTCCGGCAAGAAAAGGACGGACATCGGGGACTTCACCCCATACGCGAATACCGGGTTCGCCATCGCGCTTTGTCAGTTTCGCAACGGGTGCACGCCCCACCAGATGGAACGTCGCATCAGGATGGGTTGCGCGAATCGCCGGCAGAATACGATCCATGAACCGCACAGCCGCAGCTACATTCGGTGCATAATCCATCTGTCCCGTGAAGACGAAGTTGGGGCCCTTGTTTGCCGCCAACTCTGGATGGGGTTCAACTGTATTCGGATTGAAGAAGTCGGCATCAATTCCGTTCCGGACCGCATGAATATTCGCGGCCGCCCGATCACCAAGGCGAGATCTGAATAACTCCGCCTCAGCCTCGCTGACAAACAGTGTGGCATCAGCACGCGTTGCAAGTCGCGCTTCCTCAGCGGCCAAAAGTGGCCCTTCGCGTGCATCGACCCACGCGCGCGGGAATGCACCCTCTTTGGCATAGGCTTCAAACTTGGCGCTATCGACGTCGCACAGGTCGATGACGACCCGGCCTGCAAAATCCGCCGGGACATATTGCCCCATCTGACCGGAGAAAATTACAATGGTATCAATCGTTTGGCACGACAATGTCGTCGCGACCCAATTGCGCATCCGGGAATCATCAAACGCTGTCAGGCTGACAGGTTTGCCCGAAGCCAACGCTTCCAGCCCTGCCCGCACCATGCTCTTGCGGCGCGGCGTGAGACAGTGTGTCTTGGCCCAATCCTGAAGGTAGTGCTCGTGCGCGAAATCGGCTTCGGTATCGCCAAAGCAGCCCACATGGACCGGGGCCAGCGCCTTTAAAGCGCGCAGCAAATGGTGCGAACGGATCTTGTCACCGCGATCAGGCGGAAATGGCATCCGGTGCGCGAGAAAGAGTATATCGCCCATCACGCAAGCCCCTTAGCGATCATCGGGCCAATCAGATTGGCCACCGGCAAAGGCAAGCGTTTCCACGCCTCAATCTTGGCAGAATATGCATCGCTGTTCGGATTTACGTCGCGTTTAGCATGCCCCTCCGCAGTCCAGCTCGCATAGCGCAGGGCTTGCGGTTCGAAGCCCCAATTCTTCTTGTAGCTATATGGTCCGCTGCCAAGTTTTGAACGGCCGAAGTCAAACCGTTCCATCCCGCGCTTTCGGGCATGCAGCATAAGTTCGAAATACATGCGTTCGTTTGCGCGCAGATGCCGCGCTGCAAAGGTCCCTCCGCCCCAATATGGCATCACGGCACCATCGTGATAGAACGACAGAACGCTGGCCACCGGCACGCCTTCGTGGCGGACCGTCAGAATGTCAGCATCGTCACCAAATGTGTCGAGCATGGCGTCAAACAGGCTGCGCGGAAAAACCGGTGTGCCCAGATTGTGCACACTCGCTGCATACACCGCGTAATGCGCAGCACGATCCTCTTCATCACGGCCTACCGTCACATCGAGGTCGAGTTTCAGGCTTTTGCGGATTTCCGCGCGCTGTTTGCGCGGAATATCGAGCAATTGTTGCTCGTCATCCTGCGCCAGATCACGAACAAATCCAGCGTGACTATCTTCTGTAAAGTGCCAATCATCAGGTGCATCGCCCGACCGCAGTTCGATCGTTGGGCACGACATCCGATCAGAGAGCTCCTGAGCAGCTCTGCACAAAGCATCGACCGTGCCGGAATTATGTGCGAGCGGGCCTCCGCCAACGGCGAACCCGCTGGAGACCAAAGCGCGGCCGAACAAGGGCGAACTGACAACATTAAGCGGCAACCAGCCCGTCAATTGACCGCATTTTTCGGCAATAAGACCGGACGTCTTCTGGCCGGTGCCCTGCTCTACGGCTTTCAGCCAGGCAGGCCGCTGAAAGATCGAACCGTGCATTTCGGCGACGAACGCTTCCAGCCGTGCGAATTCCCCCGGATCGCGCAGATCGACGAGAGACACGCTCTCGCAAGCCAAGGGAAAGGGAGCATTCACCCTGCCTCTTCCTTCACAAAATCCCCGGCCAATGCGGCCTCGCGGTGTGCCAGCATATCCATCCGGCCCCACGCAAATTCGCCCACAAGCTCGCGCAGTTTTGGCGCCATTTTGGTGAGGTTGGTGTAGTGGCGCAGGCGTGATTTGATCGGAGCACCCGGAACACGAGGCTGATCGGGATCGATCTCCCACGGGTGGAAATAGAATATTGCCGGGCGCTGCTCCTCGCGGTTAACCTGCCGGATCGCCCAACGGGAAAATGCATAGGGCAGCACGCGGAAGAATCCACCGCCACCAGCCGCAACGCGTTTGCCGCCCAGCATAGCCGTGGTCACCGGAATTTCGATCAAATCTGACCAGGGCAAAGGCTTGAACGCGAAGCGCGGGGCTTCACGCCAGCCATAATGGTCATGTGCAACCGGGGCGACGCTGCTGGAGTAGGCGTAGCCCTGTTCCGCCAGTTCCATGTAGGCCCAGGGCGTGCGCTGATCGATGGAGAAACTCGGCGCGCGATAGCCCGTCACTTTCGCGCCTGATGCATCTTCGAGAATTTCGCGCGCCTTGCGAATGTCTTCTGCGAATTCTTTTCGGTCAAAAGTGAATACACGGGCATGGTCATAGCCGTGACTGGCCAGCTCGTGACCCGCCTCGACGATTTTGCGCATCAGCGGCCCATGACGTTGCGCTACCCATCCCAGAGTGAAGAAGGTCGCTTTGACATCGGCGGCTTCGAACATGTCGAGAATGCGGAGCACATTGTCTTCAACGCGCAGCTCCAAACCGTCCCAGTCGTCGCGCTCGATCACATTCTCGAACGCGCCAACCTGAAACCAGTCCTCGACATCAACCGACAGCCCGTTGATGACAGGCGCCGGATTGATCGGCGAATGTTCCATCCGCGCCTACTCCTCAGGCAGCGAAGCGCGGTGCTTCGCCCGTTTCGATCCATTCGATAAGCATGGTGAGAACATGGCGCACGGCGCGTTCTTGCTCCTCAAGCTTGGTCTCAAGTGCCGCAATTTTTTCGAGTGCCGCCTGATCAGGGGCAGCCTCGTTCACTGCGCGTGACAACTCCACTACGGCCTGCTGCAATTCGCGGATTTGCGCATCGCGCTCGGTGAGCATTTCCTCAAGCTGGGGACGCGGCGGCACTGGGGCCGCCGCCGCGACATGCTTGATCGGCCCCGGTGCAGGCGCAGGTGCGAGCTTGCTCATCGGCTTCGGTGCGGCCTCCGGGAAAGCGTTATCGCCTTTCATTTCCTGCATCACGGCCGTGAGCATTGCGTTGTCAATCCGCGTACGCTGTTCAACCGCACCCAACAGCAAGAGGCGAGTGACAACCTGGTTCACGCGGCGTGGAATACCGTCGGTCGCTTTGTACAGCTCTGCAAACACACGCTGATCAAATTCGGGGTTTCCGGTCCAGCCGACACATTCAAGACGGTGCTTGATGTAAGGCTCCAGTTCGCCCGGCTCCATAGCTTCGAGATGGTGTGCAGCGATAACACGCTGGCGAAGTTGTTCGAGTTCTTCATGCTGCGCAAGAACCTGCTTGAATTCCGGCTGACCCAGCAACAGCAATTGCAGTAGCGGATGCGAGCCGAGCTGGAAGTTCGACAGCATGCGCAGCTCTTCCAGAGCTTCCACCGATAGGTTCTGCGATTCATCAACCACGAGCATGGTCCGGCGGCCCGCACGCGCTTCTTCGTGCAGGAAGTTTTCGATAGCGCCCAACGCAGTCGCTTTGTCATGTCCGTCAACCTCAAGCCCGAAAGCCTGTGCGGCGACATGGACCAGTTCTTCGCCGTCAAGATTGCTCGTGACAATCTGGCCGACCGTCATCTGTTCGCGGTCAATCTTCTGCATCAAATGCGCAACCAGCGTCGACTTACCGGAACCGACTTCGCCGGTGATCACGATAAAGCCTTCGCTCTGCGCCATACCATATCCAAGATAGGACAGCGCTTTGCGGTGCGTTGCACTTTCAAAGTAAAAGTTCGGATCCGGGGTCAGCTGGAACGGTCGCCCCGTCAGCCCGTAAAAATCATCAAACATTGGTGAGTTCCCCTTGAGATCAGAAGCCGTAACGCAGGCCGATAAGGGCCGACGCAGCGGTGAAGTCTTCTGGCGAAGCTTCGGTCATGATGTGGTCAACAGCCAGTGCGGCACGCGCTGACAGCCTGCCGGTAATGCTGCGGTTGTATGCTGCCGAGCCACCGACCGTTGTAACGTCTCCGGCAAGGTCGAAGCCGCTTTCGAGGCGGTTGCCGTAGAGATTTGTCGTGAAGCTGGAATTGCGGTCGATTTCGCCCGACAGGAATGCAGCTACGTAATAGCTTTCGTCCGAACGACCGTCAGCACTGCCAAGAATGGTACCCGGCGCAGCGATGAAGCGGCGGCGGTCATATCCAAGGCCGATGCCTGCACTCAGACGACCGGCGCTAACAGAGTAACTGCCGGCAACGCCGCGAGAGCGGAAGACCGATGAACGGACCGAGCCAAGCACACCGCCCAGACAGCCGGCGCCATCGGGGCCGGAAACACATCCGCCAAGATCTCCGGTCAGAGAATTCCGGCCTGCACTAAATTCGGTTGGCAGGTTCGCAAGCGCGGTATTCAGCTGACCGCCGAAACCGGAAACTGTGTCATACACGGAAACATTCAGCGATTCCCGCTTGCTGGGTGCCCATGCAAGGTTGCCGTAATATGTCGTCGAATCGTAACGACGGCCTACGCTGGCCTGGAACGAGGTTCGCGAACTCGGACGCCAGATAATACCGGCATCCCAGATCAGGCCCGAAACGTCATAGGCAATCTGGCGGTCCTGGCTCTTGTCGGTAACCAGACGGCCATCGTCGCCGAGTACGGGCAAGCCGGTAACAGGATCAACTACGGCATCGCGCGAGGAAACCTCGACATCTTCGTAACCAATACCGGCGACCAGGGCGAGCGTCTCGCCCAGCGGCACTTGGACATCGCCGCGCACATAGGCATCGCGGACACGCTGGTCGAGATTGGAAATGTCTTCCTGATTCCAGCCCGCGCCAACGCCCACACCGATTGGCAGCGGTTCGCCGGGCTTGGTGCCCAGATGTACCTTGGCGCTTTGCGAAACAGAATCATCAAACACGTCGATTGGATCAGCGCCGGGCGCTGTTACCAGAGCGTCGGGCGCTTCCACTCTTGTGTAGCCGATGCGGTAATTGGCATTTACTGCGACATCACCCATCTGCGTGCTCAGTGTTGGTCCGGCGTAAGCGGAATAGATGTTGCTTTCCGTATCCTCGTTGACCAGCGGATTAAGCGTCGAGGCGCCGTTTCCATCAACACGAGTCGTCGCTGCAAGACCGCCTGCTTCAAGGGTCAAGGCATTGGGCACGATGGTGGTATAACCACGCGCCAGACCGCTCACCGTGGTGCTGTCCTGCGCATTGTCGCCATAGCCTATATTCTGCTCGACACGCAGCGAAACCGACGCACCATTGCGGCGGCCGGTGATCGATGCGTCAACGCCCGCCGCAAGCTGGGTGAATGTTACTACATCATCGCCTGGCGACAGCTCTGCGACCGCGATCTGCGACACTTCGATATAGGGTTCAACCTTTACCGGGCTGGAGGATTCGCCGGCGCCCTCGCCGTCGGAACCTGCATCCTGCGCAAGCACTGGCATTGCAGTTCCTGCAAACGCCATGGCTGCTGCCATTGCAATCGAACTGGTGAATGTGCGTGTCTTCATGGGTTATTCCCCATATCCATAATAAGAGCCGAAATTCCGGCCGCTTGGGCTGAACTGCGCTGCGTTGAGCAACAGCTTGATATCCGGACAGGCCGAGAGAAGCTGACAAGCATCCTCCAGCGCGCTTTGTCCGGTCTTGTCGGCACGCGCCACGAGCACAGCCTGACCAACATGTTTGGCCAGCTCTGCCGCAGGCGATGCAGCAAGGGCGGGAGGACTGTCGAAAATGACAATCCGGTTAGGTGACCCAACGGTCAGGCGATCCAGCACATCGGCAGTGCGGGCACTTGCGAGATACTCGCTGTCGGAACTTGTCTGGTTTCCGGTCGGCAGCACCCACAGGCCGTGAATGTCGGTGCCGATGGCAAGGTCTTCCGGCTTTATGGAATCGTCAGCGAGACAATCCATGAAGCCGGGGCCGCTCGGCAGGCCGAACGTCGAAAGTATCGAAGGCTTTGCAAAATCGCCGTCGATCAGCAGAACTTCGGTGTCACGTTCCGCAGCCATCGCGATAGCGAGGTTGGTTGCACAGAAGGTTTTGCCCTCGCCCGGATGCGGCGAACAAATCAGGACGCGGCGCGATATAGCTGTGCCGCGTTCACGCGATGCTTGCAGAATCTGGCGTTTCACGATGCGGAATTCTTCCATCAAGGCACTCACAGTCCCTTCGGGAACAATCAGACCCTGATCGCGCATGTGATCGCGATCAATCTCGTATGTCTGGCCAGTAAAGATGGCAGCGTCTGGCGTCTGCTCGACGACCAATTCGCGCGCAGCGGCAGGAACCGGCAAATGAACTTCCGGTTCCGGCTCATAGGCTTCGGGAACAGCAGGTCCCGAAGGAACT
>JAHDDJ010000053.1 GCA_020629385.1 Erythrobacter sp. | reverse complement strand
TGATCATGCGCACCTCATAGCGGGTTCTTCTGCATCTGGCTATCCATGATCACAAATCCATGTCCGAGGCTTCGACCTCCTGACCGGTCAGGACCTCAACGATCTGCCGATCAAGCTCCGCCATATGCTGACGGCCGAGCTCGTAATCGACCAGCGAAAAGCCGATGAGGGTGCTGCCGGGCTCTCCACGATAAGTGACGGTGAAGGTAGCGAGGCAGCCGGTCTTGATCTCTTCGTCACGCGGATAGGCGAAGCGGTAGGACACATCATTGCGGTAGTGCCGCGAGTTGCCGCAGAGCTCGTAAGTCGAGCGGATGGTGCGCTCCCGCCCCAATTCGGTGCGGGTTTCCTCGTGGATCAGCTCGCTGAGTGCATTCAGATCCTCAATGAAGCCCTCGGTGCTCCAGGCATAGGTCAGCGTCATTGTGCGTCCATCAATCTCGACGCGGGACGGAGGACCATAAAGCCCCTCGATCTGTGCCTTCAGTTCCAGCGGTTCGGGCAGCTCGTCGCTTGGCTGGCGCATAGAGCGGTGGATCGCCATGGGGCGCTGTTCCATCACATCGGACGATAGCATGGCCGTTACCTGATCCTGATCCACACCGGCCAGCCTGCCATTGACACCGACGTCGCCAATGCGCCTGAACTGTTGATAGGTGAACTCAAACACGTTGCCGTCAGGAGACTGGACGCGCAGAACTTCGCTCTCGCTTGTTGGGGCAGCATCGCTGCGTTCTGTGTAGACGGCCAGAACATCGTCCAAGAGATCGCCGGGTTGTAGGCCGAGGATTTCATAGGGGTATGGGCGGGCTTCTGGTGCAGGGAGTGGCGTCAGCTCGTTTTCTGCGAAGGCAGGCAGCGCCAAAGAGGTCAAAACCACGCCAAGGGTCAGCGAAGTACGGATCATGCGACGGCCTTTCTTTTGAATGCGTAGGGGGACTGGTCACCGGTAAAGGGTTCCAAGCGCTGACCGTCGAGAGCCCATTCGACCTCATGGGTCAGGCGCTGCACGGCATTCCAGGCCGCAAGCGCATCGCGATAGCGGGCGAAACCGGGCCTGTCCGGTTTGCAGGCCAGTGTTGAGACGAAATGTGCGATGTCACCGTTCAGGATCTGATCGGAGATTGCTTCGGCCCAGGGGAGTTCGGAGAGGAACACTGAGTGATAGCCGAAGGCTGTTCGGGTTTCGGCAGCTTCACCAGCACCGTTTCTACAACCAGTGATCAGGCAGATCAGGTCTTCGGGTGTTCCGAGATATTGGTCGATGCCTTCAACAATGCACTTGGCCTCAAACGGGCTGATAGCAGGGGCAATGATAAGATCAGCCAACCCAAGCGCCGCAAGTTGCGGTTCATCCAGCCGAGCCTTTGTATCGATCAGAAGAATATCAATGCCACGGGCATCAGCAGCGGCCGCACTGTCCTCGACTGCATCGCGCGTTCTGCATTCAATCAGTTCAAGCTGTGGCGGGCGGAACTTGCACGCCGCCATTTGCGTCATCCAGTTTTGCAAGGTCGAGGGTTGGCGACCTTTGGGGTTAGTCCCCGCCTGATCTGTGCAATCCATCACTGCGACCCGCTTGCCTTGCGCCAGAAAGCCGGAGGCAAGCGCCATCGTTGCAATGGTGCGGCCAGAGCCGCCTTTGTTGGCGAAGAAGGTGATGGTGTGCATGATGAGCCTCAAAAAGTTCACAGTTTACTTCATTATTCATAAAATACTTCATGGTCGCAAGCATAATGCCTCTTCGATGTGTTGCACATGGAAGAGGAAGAAGATCAGGCTTTGCTGGAGGCATTCAGTCGCGTTTTGCGCAAACGGAGGATTGAGGCTGGCTTATCGCAAGAAGAGCTGGCGCACAGGGCTGGAAAAAGCATCCGTTACATATCGCTTTTGGAAAGCCGGAAGCATCAGCCAAGCCTCGCAACCCTGCGCAGGATATGCGTGGGGTTGGAGGTGTCGATGTCTGTTTTTGTAGCGGAGCTTGAAAAACCGTAGAGCAATGATGGAGTGGTCTGACTGATGCAGAGCTGATTGCTTAACGAGATGTTTCGTGGGGGAAGTCTCAGTCAATTGCCAAATCTGGCCAGTTCACGCTGGAAAAACGTTCGATTGTATTCTTCGGATATGATTCTTCTTGATCCAGGACAGAGCCACCAAAATGGCGCGGTTCAGAACTTTGCGTCTGATGCATAGCCGCATTGCAGCGATAGAAATTGCCGCAATGCAGAATGTCGTTTAGCTTCCTTCACAAGCAGACGATCTCCTCTCCTCCTCCCTGGAGATCTTTGCACACAAGCTTAAAGGTTGCACCTCCTCCCGCGACCTCGAAGCAAGAAATTGGGCGTCATTCCACCTCCCGGAATGACGCCCCTTTCTTTTGGGGGTGTTTGGCAGAATTTACTAAACGACAGTCTTCTTTCTCCATCTGCGCCTTTTGTAGTGAAGTCATTCTTCATAACGCGCTAATTTCTGGAGGAATTTCCTTATTCTCGCTGCGCTGGGGTCAAATCAGGAAGATTGTTCTAAAATACGGCAACTGAAGCTAGTCGCTGAATGCGTAGCGAGGACGTAGTTGATTACGAGGAGCAAGAACGTGCCAATACTGGAGCTCGCACAACGCTGCAATCTTCTGCATCGTCGATCTGCACCGCAAACTATTCTTCGCCATACTCTTGAGGATGTGCGGACCGGTCGGGTGGCGATGGTGTCATCTTTCGGTGCCGACAGCGTTGTTCTGCTTCATATGCTGTCTTGCATCGATAAGTCGGCACCGGTGCTTTTTATTGATACGCTGATGCTGTTTCATGAAACGCTGAAGTACCAAAAGGAAGTCGCGGAATTTCTGGGCCTTCAAGATGTCCGGGTTATCTCAACTGATACATCGGCCCTTATGAATCGCGACGTCGATTGCTTGCTCCACCAATCGAATCCGGACGCATGTTGTGCTTTGCGGAAGACTGAGCCGCTTGCCAAAGCTTTGCAGGGGTTCGATACATGGATATCCGGACGCAGGCGTAGCCAGGGCGGCGAGCGTGCCCGTATGGATATCTTCGAGCGTGAAGACGGTCGGCTGAAAGTCAATCCGTTATCGGCATGGAGCAAGGATCAGATGAGAGATTACATCACTCAGCAGAGGCTGCCGCGTCACCCTCTAGTGGAGCAGGGATATCCTTCCATCGGGTGCCGCCCTTGCACGACGCGCGTACAGGACGGTGAGGATGAACGTGCTGGCCGTTGGCGCGGTGCTGAGAAGACCGAATGTGGTATCCATAACAGGCCGAAGTCGTTGCCCGATGGAGGTATCAAGCGGTCTGCCTAGCTGCGGGGCTATGGGGAACTTCAGCAAGCTTTTTGTCGTCAAGATCAACTAAGAGTTTGAGATTGCGGGCCGCATGATCGATCGCAAGGCTCTGGACTGGCGTTGGAAACGACAGATCAAGGTGTTCTGGGTAGACCCTATTTAGGTTCCAGTCAAAACGTGAGACGTTCGCTGCCCCTCTTTGAGCGGAATATTGGCAGTGTCAAATCCGACGCCGATCAGGAAGGAAATGACACCCGTGGCTGTCTTGAACTCACGCACCTTGATATCGTTGGTCGTTGTTCTGGTCCGCGCGGTCACCAGCAACTTCTCTTTGCTCTCAGGGCTGACCGTACGCATGATCCAGACTCCGTACCATGTCGGACCCTTTTTGAAGGGCGCTCCTTTGCAGAGGACCTCGACATGATGCCCTTCTGTGAGCAGGTGGCGCAGACCTTGTTCCGTCGTGATGTTGATTTCTGTGTCGGTCAGGTCAGGCATGGTGACGGCGGGATACTCCTGTTTTGAGCGGCATACTCAGTTCCAACAGGCATGGCGTCAATAATATATTTTGAGCATCTGATGCATTCATAGAACCGTAGATAACTGGATTATATCGAGACGATTTAGACCAGAACCATGAGGGCAAATTTGTGGGTCAAAAGCAGCCTACATCACCGGTGGCACTAATCTATGATTTTTGGCCGGATGGCGGCACCTCCCCCGATCACAGGCGGACTTTCCCGTCCTTCGTTGCGATTGCCTAAAGCTGTGCGAACTGCGCTTTCAACAAAGCTTCGCTATATTCGCTTTCGGCGGTACTATCGTAAACGATGCCGCCGCCGACGTTCAGCTTTACCTCGCCGGATGGCCTGCAAATCAGTGTTCGAATTGCGACGTTGAACTCCATCGAACCATCCGGCGCTATCCACCCAACAGTACCGCAATATGTCTCACGTGCATCCCTTTCGATGTCTGACAATATTTCCATAGCCCGCAGTTTTGGCGCACCGGTAATCGAACCACATGGGAAGATCGCTGAAAGAATATTTGATAGCGTACAATCTGGCCGGATTTCTGCTGTCACTTCGGATATCATCTGATGCACGGTCGCGTAGCTCTCAACCTGGAAAAGAGCCGGGACGCGAACACTGCCAATCTGTGCAATACGCGAAAAATCGTTCCTCAAAAGATCGGTGATCATCAAATTTTCGGCTTGATCTTTTTCGGAAGCGGCAAGCTGAGCTTTCAGAGTTGCGTCTTCATCTACATCCCGACCGCGCTTGACAGTTCCTTTCATGGGCCGAGCGCATAGCTGCCCCTCAGATGACAGCGAAAAGAAAAGTTCGGGTGATCGGCATAATATTTTTGTTTCCGAAAGATCTACAAACGCACCAAACGGAACGGCTTGCTTACGCTTGAGTGCTTCATAAAGGCTCCAGGGACAGCCTTCAAAACTCGCGACCATTGGGAAAGTCAAATTGGCCTGATAAATATCGCCGTCGCGAATATACTCATGTATGGTATCAAAGGCTTCCTGGTAGGTCTCAAAGCTCCATTCCGGCTCGAAACGTCCAAGGTTGTATCTTCCCGCCGCTTTCGGCTCTGAAACCGATTGAACTTGATTGAACACGCCGAAACTGAGCAATGGTTCCTGACGGTTCTCGGGTAATCTAGGAAGCAGCTTCGGCGTGAGAGCGTAACCCAGTTCGTAAGATGCCGTGCCTGCAAGCCACTTACCTTCAGCTTGTGCCGCTTCCATCTCACAAAGCGCTCTATCGACTTCCTCGGGGTGCCAGGCCTCAATAAGGCGATTTGCTTCATGAAAAAGAGAGCCTCTTCGCAGTGGCCCCCAATCAAACTGAACAGATCGGGTCATGACTGCTTGCGGGACCAAAAATCTGCAGCGATGCGGAGTTCGCGAAAGGGGCGGACGATTTCGATGCATTCTTGATATATGTGGTGGGCGCGATAAGCCTCCAGCGCTTCTTCATCATCAAACTCGGCATAGACAACCACATCAACGTCGTTGGAAAACCGATCATCTCTCCGATTGCGGGACACCTCAAAATGTCTGAGGCAAGGAATCTCGGATAGCATAGACAGCCCGTCGATGATCCGATCAACATCATCGGCTTCACGGCTGCTGAAAAACACGACGTGACGGATAATCTGAGGAACGGAATTTTTGTCTACCACTTGACTGATCCTGAACTGTGCCAAACCGATGGTCGCTTGTGCAAGAATGAAAGCCGACCCGCGTAGGGTATTTTCACAGCGTTAGTTTCGTTGCAATGCTGCATTGCGGCGGGAAACAATCTGGGCTCTTCGGGAGCATACGGTGCGATTTGTGCTAACGGCGATTGATGAACATAAACGCCATTCCAATAAAGGTCGTTTGTGTCACGGCCACAAACCCCAGGCGAAACTAAGCGACGTTGGTGCTTCACATAATCCAGATTATTAGAGAAGCGTTGGATTTTGCGCCCGACGCCCAAACACGTGGCATTGCACCAGCGAACCGAGGCCGCTGCCAACCAATTGAGACCTTATGTTCAAATTGCATTGCTCCGTTTCAATTGGTACCGGCGAATAACCCAATCGAACCGTACAAAGGCTTCCCCACCATGGATCTCTCAAAACTTGACCTGAACGAACTCAAGCAACTGCAAAAAGATGTGGCCAAGGCCATTGATCAGTTTGAAGCGCACAAGCGCAAAGAAGCCTTGGCGCAAATCCAGCAGATTGCCAGTGAGGCTGGGTATTCACTGAATGACCTCGTGGCGGGCAAAGTCGCAAAAGCAGCTCCCAAAGCTCCCGCCAAATACGCGCATCCTGAAAACAAATCCCTGACCTGGTCTGGACGCGGACGTCAGCCGGTGTGGTTCAAAGAGTTGGTCGAGAGTGGTACGTCAGCGGATGACTTATTGATATAAGGTCAGGCAGTTCCGAAAAAGAAAAACACCTGCCGAGGGAGCAGGCGTTTTCTTTTGTAGCTGTTGGACTTCAGGTGAAGATAAAGTCACTTTCCGAGAGCGCTGCAAACTCTTGGGCATCGAGGCCCTTTAGCAAAATGCTATCTGCACTGTCGGCGATCTCGATGTTGCCATTGCTGCTCTGCGTGAGTGTGAGATCACCAAATGCGGTTGCAGACCACTCTGATAGGTCGATGGTATCAATGCCAACCTCAAAGTCGCGGATCTCGTCGCGTTGGTTGTCACCGGATACAAAGCGGAACGTATCTGCACCAGCGCCGCCCCACAGATAGTCACGCCCCTCATTGTCTACGATGGTATCGTCGCCATCAAACGCGAACACGTGGTTCACCGCTCCGCCAGCAATAATGACGTCGTCGTAGCCAGACCCACCGATCCGCTCAACATTGGCGAACGTATCACCGGCTGCAATACCAGTACTATTTGACGCATCCGTCATATCGATGGTCAGGTTACCACTCGCGGCGTTGTAGTCTACGCGATCATTTCCAGCGCCGCCGCCATCGAAGTGGTCGACGCCGTCACCAGCGTAGAGGCGGTCTGTGCCCTCACCACCCAGCACCGTATTGGTGCCCATGCCAGTATAGAAACTGTCATTGCCTGCACCACCGATCAACTCTTGATTGGTGTTCTCGATACCGTTGCCGTTTACCCCGATAAACTGGCTGTCAAAGATGTCGTTGCCAGCCGTGCCGGTCACCGTCGTCACCGTGTTGGTGACTTCAGCTAAGGTGAAGTCATTGGCGGTGAAATTTTGGCGGTCCGCAGCACTTAAGCCACGCAGCAGGATGCTTTCGTCACCAAAGGCTATTTCCAGATGGCCGTTGCTGAATTCAGTGAACTGCAATTGTCCATATGAGGTCACACCCCACTCGCTGAGATCAATGGTGTCGATGCCAACTTTGAAGTCGCGGATCTCGTCACGTTGACCGTCACCGGCAACAAATCGGAAGGTATTTGCGCCCGTCCCGCCCCAAAGGAAGTCTTTGCCTTCATTGTCAGTGATGATGTCGTCGCCACCAAGGGCAAAGACTTGGGAGAAATCACTGCCCATGACGATCGTATCATCGAAGTTGGTTGCGTGAAGGCGTTCGACGTTTACAAACGTATCACCAGCGGCGATGCCCGTGCTATTCGACGGCTCGGTCATGTCGATGATCAGACCTTCCGATGACTGATCATAGTACAGGCGATCATTGTTTGCGCCGCCGCCGTCATAGTGGTCTCCACCCATGCCGCCGTACATGCGGTCTGAGCCTTCACCAGCGTATATGGTGTCATTGCCTTCACCGTCATAGATGCGATCATCACCAGCAAGGGCGTTAATTTCTTCGTCAACGAGCGATGTTTTGCGATCGATTTCGTCGTTCTCTTCTGTACCATCAATCTGAGGTGGTGGGCCAGGAATGGTGATGGTCGTCGAAAAATCCTCAGCGATTTGTGCCAACTCCTCAAAGACATCGAAAGCGTCTTCTGGGAGCATAGCCGTTTGTCCGTCGCTGCTTGCTATAAGTGTATTTCCCTCCAGATGACCACCGACAACGGCCCATGGCCGTATTGTTTCGGGCATTGGGTTCGATGTCGCAATCGCTCCATCAGGGAACAACAAATAGCCGACTGTAGTATATCCAGTCCAATCGCCTGGACCGCCCTCACTCGTACGCCACTCAACGACGTGTCGATCCGCGTGTTCCTCGTTTATAAACTGATAACTTATCGTCAAATCAGCATCGCTCAGGAAGTACTCATAGCCACTTTCATCTGTATGGATCAAAATCTCAGAGAACGGCCTAGCTTCATCGTGATATGTGTAGCGCCCCGAAATAGCACCAGTCGCACCAACGCTCATGGGAGCGAAACCCTCAACTGAACCGGGCAAACCCTCAATCGTGATCTCTGCAAAGTCCGCTAGTGGAAGTGCTTCTACGCCAAAAGTAATTTCGTTGGATGCGACAAGTACGTCAGTCTGATTAAAATCTTCAAAGGAACCCTGGGTCGCCCACTCCTCCAGCTCGAAAGTGGCCGAGCCATCGCTCATACCCATATCGTTTAGCTGAACAGGTTCACCTGTTTCCAAGTCTCGGTAGAACAACTCATCATCTTCGTCCGGGTTTATGACCACAACATCAAAGGCAGTGAAATCAACACCGTTGTAGATCTCTGGGTCACTCAAATCGAGCGCGTGGAAGTTGCCTTCTGTCAAACCATCCACAGATATGGTCAGGATATTTGCACCGTGCTCGAACTGAATCTGATCAGCACCCTCTCCGCCGAAGACCACCATGGTGCCGGTGCCATCAGAGACAAAGGTGTCAGCTCCTGCTCCCCCCGCAAGGTATGAAAGTTGTCCTGAGTGAGTGAAGGCCTCACCAGATGAGCCTCCAATCAGGACTTCCACACTGTTGTAGTTGTTCAGCGAGTGAACCGAGCTGTCGTTCTCGGCTAGGAATATGGTATCGCGTCCTATGCCCCCGATCACCTCGGTAGAATTTTCGCTCAGCGCGAAAATATCATCGCCGCCACCCCCTTTGACAGTTTTTGCCTCCTCACCCGCAACAATAATGTCGTCGCCAGCCCCAGCAAAGACATCGTCGACACCGTTAATGGCATATATCAGCTCCTTGCCATCCCCCGTGTCGCTAAATTCAGCTTTAAAATCAATTTCGAACTCTTCGGACGGCGCAATCAAGAAGTTGTTAACAAATGCCTGAAATTCAAAATCTGAGATAAATATATCATTTTCTTCCTGTCTCGCACGGGCTTCGCGAGCGTACTCCCGTATCATCAGATCATAGTTGTCGTCTAGTGAACTGATTAAATCTGGACTGCGAAGTATGTTATTGTTGCGTAGCAGAACGGCACCGTAAAGATCTTCCGTGAAAGATGCGTCTATAAGGGCGACCGCTGTGGGATCTTGAGGGTCATAATTTTCGATCAGCCTTTCAGCTGCTGCAATATAACCCACCTCGCCGAGAAATAACTTCGCTAGTGCGCCTCGAGGCCCACCTGCCATCACACGAAGAGAATCGGCAAAAGTATCTAGAGCGAGAAAATTTTGTCCCGCAGTTAAGTATCCGTTGCAGATGACGAGCTTTGGATTAAGCCTAAGAATAACTTGATTTTGCGTTATGTGATTGCACTCTGCCATTTCTACTCTATCCCAAAATTACGTAAGTGGATCCCAATGCTCTCACCCGAACCAGTTTTGAATCTCCATAAAGATCGAGTTTGTTCCCAGAACGAATTAATTTCGTCTGAGTTTTCCGGACAATCATGTCGCACGAGTTCTGAAGCTTGAAGTGTCGCTGACTCTACAAACCAATTTTCATAGTCCTGGATCTTTCGGACGAACATTCTCACTATTTGTCGGATGTCCTGATCAGCCTTATCTAGTCCAAGCACATTAGGAAGGGTGATCACTGTATTAATCTCGACTTCGCAAGCGTCATTAAACGACACATTTATGTCGGAAAACCCCCAACTTGTTTCCTCAGTGAAGGGTGGATCACTAAATGATCTTTGTGCTGAAGAGTCAATATATGCTTGTCGTCTTGTTAATTCGGTTAGTTGGATATCATAGAAATTCAGCTCACGTTCGATATTCACGATTTCACTATCAGCCACGCCTGTAGAAGCAGCCAAGCATATGATCATAATTAATGCTTTAAGCGTCTGGAAGTTTTTCATGTTTTATCCTGACCTAATCCCCGTTTTGGGACAGGTTTGTAGTATTTCAAAGTTAAATCATTTTTAGGTTTCATGTTGTCTTCAGGGCCTGCTCAATATGCGTCATCATTCGTCAAAGTGATATCACCGACGGCCAAGGCGAAACATGGTAAGCTCCGCACATCCTATTTCTTTGTTGGTTTTATTTTTAATGCTCCCGTACCCTATACTTTTAGATAGTCTCTCAACTATGGCATGAGTACAAGACCAGAATATGAGATGATGAATGAAATTCCATACGTAGTGGCTACCCCATGCCGATACGGTCGATATCGTTGAAAAACTCCTGCGACTAGATGTTGTATCATTTGCCTTGTATCGCGCTCAAGCGGCTTTGTTGCACAAATGGGGTGAAGTGTGTTCTTCCCCTTTCCCCGGACGGACTTATCCTACGGGTTCTGTGACAGGGATGCTAAGAGCTGTGTAACGGTTTAGCACGGCGATGCGGATTTGGATCTCCGCGACCTGCCGGTCGAAGTCTCGCGCCATGAGGCTCTGGCCCAGTCGTTTCACACAATGCATCTTGGTCTCGACGCGGCTTCGGCGGTGATAACCACTCCATCGCCGCCACAGGGTGCGGCCCAGGTATCTTGACGCCTCCACGGCTTGGTTCCGGGCGATGGCCCCGTTGCTCGTAGGTTTCCATGGCTTGGCATTCCGCTCAGCAATCGCGTCGTGGCATTTGCGCGTGTCGTAAGCTCCGTCA
>JAHDDJ010000431.1 GCA_020629385.1 Erythrobacter sp. | reverse complement strand
C
This sequence comes from Erythrobacter sp., assembly GCA_020629385.1. Lineage (GTDB taxonomy): Bacteria > Pseudomonadota > Alphaproteobacteria > Sphingomonadales > Sphingomonadaceae > Pontixanthobacter. The sequence goes on along the minus strand of JAHDDJ010000431.1, from coordinate 1,706 downwards.
GGCGCATCGTATAGGCCATGCGCGAAACCGTTTCGTAGAAGTCGGCGCGCCGATGACGGGGCAGCATCCACGCCACACCGCGCTCGTAAAGCTGCGGCTCCACGGCAAGATAGACGCCGATAATGGTGATAAGCAGCAGGGTCGTCAGTCCGCCAAGTATCCCGCCAAGCGCTTTGGTGACGGTTCCCACACCGCTGATAAGGTTGCTGGCGATGTCCTGGATATTGCTGGGGTCAACGCCAAACCCTTGCGCATCGAGCCAAGCCAAGGCGAGCGTGCCTTGCTGTTCGATGATGCTGGGCAGCTGTGCCGCTTCACGCGAAATTTGCGACCCTGCATAGGCCGTCAGCCAGTACAGAAAGCCGGTTACTGCTGCGATAATGATGCCGACGCGCCATGTGCGTGCGATGGGCAAAAATCTGCCGAGTACCCGCGCTCCGCCATCAATCATGGCGGCAAGCACCATAGCGCCGAATATGACCAGCAGCGATTGCGAAATATAGATCGCCAGCAGAACAAGTCCGATAACCAGCGCCCAGACAAAGGCACGCTGGGCTTCAAATCTCAGTTCCGCATTGTCGATCCGAGAAGGGCTGGCACCGAGATCTTCCGCAGGGGAATTCTTGGCGTCTTTCTTGCTCATTCGGTTTCGTCAGTTTCGGTGATCGTGGGTCGCAAAGTCGTCCATGCACGTCCGTCGCGCAGCGAAGACCACCATGTGCCCGGATTCCAGCGGGTCGATCCGTCCAGCGAGAAGGTGATGAACTCCGCCCGGCCACCGACATTTTCGAGCGGAACCGGACCGCCCAGGCCCTGCGCTTCCGCAGGAGCACGACTATCGGCGGAATGGTCGCGATTATCTCCCATCATGAAGATGTGCCCTTCAGGGATGGTGATTTCATCAAAATCATCAAGGCTCTGGTTCATATGGTCGATAATCAGGTAACTCGCGCCATTGGGCAAGGTTTCCCGATAGGTTTCAACTTCATAGACCTCGCGGCCATCATCAAGGGTACGCCTGTACTGCTCGAAATAGGACAGGCATGGCCGCCCTTCGCACATTTGCTCCGGATCGATCGGGAGGCGGATCGAAGGCTCGACAGTGCGTGGTACGATTGTGCCATTCAGAATGATTCTGCCGCGCCGAACCTCGATTGTGTCACCGGGCAAGCCTACCACCCGCTTGATGTAATCCTCATCCTTGGTCGGCGGTACTGCAATCACAATGTCGCCGTATTCCGGAGTATCAGCCCAGATGCGGGTTTCACTGCGCGGCAAGAGGTGGAACGATGCCGACACCCACGACCAGCCATAGGGATATTTGCTCACAATCAACCGGTCACCGACCATCAGATTGGGCAGCATGGACGTGCTGGGGATGTAGAATGGTTTCGCAATAAGGCTGTGGAACATCAGCACAGCAAGCAGCATCAGCGCCAGTCCGCGAAACTCGGCGAACCAGTCGATTTTCTCGTCCTGTGCATCGACCGGAGTATCGGTCCCGTCTTGTGGTTCGCCGTGATCGGCTTGAGGGGCGGTATCTGCGTTCATGGGGGTGAGGTTTATCTCTTGGGAATGGCTTCGATGATGACAAAGGCCTGAGCCCATGGATGATCATCGGTGAGGGTAAGATGAATGACGGCCTCATGACCGTCAGGCGTCAATTCTTCAAGCCGTTTCGCTGCGCCATTGGTCAGCGCCAGCGT
>JAHDDJ010000052.1 GCA_020629385.1 Erythrobacter sp. | reverse complement strand
TGGACGATGCAATGCGCGAATTGAGCCGGAAATCAGGGACTTGATCTGACGTCGTGGCGTCAAAGCAGGTGTCCCACTCGCGGTTTCATGCCTTTCGGCAAAGGCTCGAAGCTTTCGAACCTCAACCTGGAATCCAGCTTTGGGCTTACGAGTTCCTGCTATTCGGAATAAAACAGGCATGGGCATGTCTTTTCGGCGGGTTGATCCTGTTCCTGCTATTGGCAACCCATTTTCTGTATCCTGACGACGCCCCGTTGCACCGATATGACTTTTTGACCCTTTCGGCGATTGCAATCCAGATTGCGCTACTTCTGTTCCGTCTTGAAACTCTTCGCGAAGCTGCTGTAATTCTTATATTTCACGTTGTCGGGACGGTTATGGAGTTGTTCAAAACCGCTGCCGGATCGTGGGTTTATCCTGAAGACAGCCTGCTGCACATCGGCGACGTTCCACTCTTCACGGGCTTCATGTATGCCGCAGTTGGTAGCTACATCGCCCGTGTCTGGCGAATTTTCGATTTCCGTTTCAGCCATTACCCACCTGTCTGGGCTACATGGTTGCTAGCCGCAGCGATCTATATCAATTTCTTTGCGCATCACTGGACAGTCGATATTCGCTACGTGCTGTTTGCCGTGGCCGGTGTGATCTTCTGGAGAACGCGGGTTTATTTCCGGAACTGGCGTGCTCATCGCTGGATGCCTCTGCTTATCGGATTCGGTCTAGTTGCGACATTTATCTGGTTTGCCGAAAACATAGCGACATTCGCTAACGCCTGGAATTACCCCGGCCAGGAGGATGGCTGGGAAATGGTAAGCCTGGCCAAGCTGGGCAGTTGGTATCTGCTCATGCTGATTTCATTTGTTCTCGTCGGGCTGGTGCAGCCTATCCGGGAACCCGATCAATAAAGCAGATGTTCGCGAACAGTGGCGACCCATGATGCTTCGTCAGCGCTGGCGAGATTGTCGAGATCATCAGCGACCGACGAACGATCATCTACCCACTCTCGCAAAGACGAGCCGCCATTGATGACGTCGATCGCGAGCACATCGTTGGTGTATTCATACTTGAAATCTGTTCCGCGCCAGATCGGATACTCAGGGTAGAGGTTACGAATAGCTTTGAACGCGAGTGCCTGAAGGCGCCATGGCTTGAAAGCATAATGATCGTAATGCGGACCTTCGGCATGGATCATCAACGCGCTGCAAAGTTCACCGACATGTTTATGGAACGTTGGTTCGAACCAGCATTCACGCAGCAGGCAGCCCTGCATCCACTCCGGCTCGATTGCGCGCATCTGGTTCAAAACTGCTCCTGCGTCGATATCGGGGGCGCCGAACAGGACTTCGAGCGGGCGGGTTGTTCCCCTGCCCTCGCTTACAGTTGCACCTTCAATCATCACCGTCCCTGCATAGGCACGGGCCATGTTCACTGTCGCAGCGTTGGGGCTCGGGTTCACCCAGATGCGATCAGTCGGCCAGCCGCAACCTTGTCCGTCGGGCTGCCAGCCTTCCATCCCAATCACGCGATAAGCCACATCAAGATTGAAATGCTGGATAAACCAATGTCCCATTTCGCCCAGCGTTAGCCCGTGCCGCATGGGCATCGGGGCTGCACCCACGAAACTTTCATTGCCGGGAACCAGAAGCGTCCCTTCAACCGGTCGCCCCGCCGGGTTCGGCCGGTCCAGCACCCAAACTTCTTTACCGTGCTTGGATGCCTCTTCGAGCATATAGAGTAAGGTGGTGACGAAGGTGTAGATGCGACAGCCGAGGTCCTGCAAATCGAACAGAAATACATCCGCCGACGACATCATCTGCCCGGTTGGACGGCGGACTTCCCCGTAAAGGCTGAACACCGGGATATTGTGAACCGGATCGAGCTCGTCAGCAGTCTCGACCATATTGTCCTGCTTGTCGCCCTTTAGGCCGTGCTGCGGGCCAAAAGCCGAAGTGATGTTCACGCCGCGCGAAATCAGCGCATCCAGCGCGTGTTCCATCGTATCGGTCACACTGGCGGGATGCGCGACCAGCGAAACGCGGCGGCCTTCCAGCTGTTTGAGGAGGGCATCGTCATTCAGCAGCACTTCGAGGCCGACTTTCATGTCCGGTCACCTTTATCCAGATGTATGCCTCGGCAGACCTCGCTGTGAAACTCTGCCTGTCCTTCTGGGAAAGCCAGCGCCCAGAACTGGATATTGCAGTCCCTGTCTTCGACGATGCCGTTTAGCGCGACATCGGCAGAGAGTGGTAGTTCTGAAGCGATATTTGCTTCAAGCTCCAACATATCCTCGGTTTGCGAACAGGCGATGGAGATGGCGCTCACCGGTGCGTCACGGCCGTTTTTCCGGAAATCGTCGAAATCGTAACACGCCCAACGGGTCGATGGCGAAAGGTTGAACTCACGGTAATACGGGTCACCAACCGGCTGCCAGAATATTTCGAAGCATGTGGTCTTCCACAGATTGTCCATCCGCTCGCTCTTGGCATGGGAAGGCACCTTGATCTTACCAATATCGCCTTCAAGGCGGAAGCGGGCTTTGCAGCCCCCATCTGTAGGCGTGATTTCTGCACTGACAGACCGGATCGGTCCGGCGGCGCAATCGGGATGAAGGATCAAAGAATGCATGCGCGACCTATTACGCACTCAAAAAGCTGCGGCAACCCACTTACGAAGCGGAAATTTGGTTGCTAGAGCGCGAAGCCTATGACCCAATACACATCCGATCTTTTGCGCGTGCTCGACGAGCGCGGCTATATTCATCAGACGACCGATGCGGCGGGGCTGGATGCGCTTGCCAATGAGCAGATCGTGCCTGGCTATATCGGGTTTGATGCAACCGCTCCTTCTCTTCATATCGGCAGCCTCGTGCAGATCATGATGTTGCGCCGTCTCCAGCAAGCCGGACACAAGCCTATCGTCGTAATGGGTGGGGGTACTACACGCATCGGCGATCCTACCGGGCGCGATGAGAGCAGAAAGATGCTGACCGACGAAACGATCGAGTCAAACATCCAATCCATCATGACTGTGTTCGACAAATTGCTGACCTTTGGTGATGGTCCAACCGATGCGGTTATGGTGAACAATCACGACTGGCTCGGTGAGCTTGGCTATATCGAGCTGCTCCAGCAAGTAGGCACCCATTTTACCGTAAACCGCATGCTTACATTCGATTCGGTGCGACTGCGCCTTGATCGCGAACAACCCATGACGTTTCTGGAATTCAATTACATGATTCTCCAGGGTTACGATTATCGCCATTTGTCCCGGGAGATGGGCGTTCGTCTCCAGATGGGCGGCAGCGACCAATGGGGGAACATCGTGAACGGGATCGAACTTGGTCGGCGGATGGATGGTGCCGAACTTTTCGGTTTGACGACCCCTTTGCTGACCACGGCAGATGGCGGCAAGATGGGCAAAACAGCCTCCGGCGCTGTCTGGCTCAATGAAGACCAGCTGCCTGCCTATGATTTCTGGCAATATTGGCGCAACAGCGATGACCGCGATGTAGGCCGCTTTCTGCGCCTGTTTACCGATTTATCGCTGGAAGAAATCACCGAGCTAGAATCGCTTGAAGGTAGCGCGATCAACGATGCCAAAGTGATCCTTGCCAATGAGGTGACGACACTCGTCCGTGGCGAAGATGCAGCCCGATCAGCCGAAGCAACCGCTGCGCAAACCTTTGCAGGTGGTGGTGCAGGCGAAGCTCTTCCCACTCTGTCCGTAGGTAGCGAAGGCATGCGAATTGGCGCTGTACTTACCGAGCTCGGTTTCACCCAGTCGAACAAGGAAGCCAAACGGAAAATAGCCGAGGGTGCGGTGAAGCTGGATGATGTCGCAATTTCCGATCCCGGATACCTGATCGAGGCTGAAGACGGGCAAGAATTGAAGTTAAGCCTGGGTAAGAAGAAACACGGTATAATTACCCGCTAAACCCCAGAAAACAGCCATTTTGTCCCGTTGTGGGACACAAATTTTTACAAATTATCAGGCTTTCTCCGGCATTAAGGCACTTCCAGATTACAAGGGAAGGGTCATGCAATCATGAGTGTTGGAGCACAGCTTTCGGTAACCGATCTTCGGCGTGCCGCACGCCATCCCGTGGATCATCCGGTCATTGCCGAACATCATGATCGCGGCGATGTGCATATGCATATCAGCAATATCTCCGCCCACGGATTCATGATCGATAATTGTGACGGTCTTGGCCGCGGTGAGCGGGTGATCGTACGACTGCCGGTTGTCGGCCGAATTGAAGCCTATGTAATCTGGACACGCGACGAGCGTGCGGGCTTCCAGTTCGAGCGTATCATTCGCCTCGATGATTTTGTGTCGATGATCGACACTTTGCAGCCCAACCCCCGGTTGCGCCGCGATCGTTAAGCGATAGGCTCGAATTTCCCGGCTTTAGCCTGACTGGCAAAGCCCGCTTGGCTTCCGCACCCTACCCTGCCATTGGCAGTGCGTGAGCGAACAACAGCATCCTTTTCAGATAAAGAACTTTCGCGCTTATTGGGTGTCGCGTCTTTCCATGACGCTGGCGCAATATGCGATGCTGCTAATTATCGGGTGGCAGACGTATAACATCGCCCGCGATAGCGGGATGGGCGTTGGAGCTTCATCGGGGCAATTGGCTCTGATCGGACTGCTACAGTTCTTGCCGCTTTTCGTCCTCACTCCGTTTTCAGGGCTGGCTGCGGACAGATTCAATCGGCGTACGGTTGCACGCTTAACAGTCGCCCTTCAGATGATCTGCGCTGGCATATTGGCCGGGTTGAGCTGGACAGGTTCAATTTCGCTGACGAGCCTGTTTGGCGTGGCCATATTGCTGGGCATCGCTCGTGCCTTTGCCGGGCCAGCATTATCCGCCCTCGCCCCCAATCTGGTTCCGAAGGCCATATTACCCAACGCCATCGCCTTGTCGTCGATCGCATGGCAAGTCGGCATGATTGTGGGGCCAGCGATTGGCGGGTATCTCTATGTGTTCAGTCCTGCTGCTCCATACCTCGCGTCTTTCGGTCTGTTCTTCGTTTCCATCATCGCGCTCAGTTTGATTGGAGAAGTGCCGCGCAGCCCTATCGCGGGAAGCCAGCGCCCTGTGCGGCAGGTTATTGACGGGCTACAATATGTTGTACGCAACAAGATGGTATTGGGCGCGATCACCCTTGATCTGTTTGCAGTCTTTCTTGCCGGCGCAACAGCGCTGTTCCCGGTTTATGCCCGTGATATCCTCGAAGTCGGTTCAACTGGTCTGAGCCAGCTGGCAGCTGCCCCTGCCGTCGGTGCCGCCCTTACCGCGCTCTATTTCTCTTTCAAACCGCTCAAAACGAATGTCGGCCCCAAAATGCTGTGGGCGGTGGCCGTTTTCGGCTTGGCTACCATCATATTTGGAATGTCGACCTCGATGCCGCTATCGCTTGCGATGCTGTTTGTCGTGGGTGCCGCAGATATGTTTTCCGTCTATATCCGGCAGTCGCTCATCCAGCTGCATACGCCCGATGACAAACGCGGCCGCGTTTCATCGGTGTCACTGATGACAATCTCTGCATCGAATGAATTCGGTGACTTCTTCTCCGGCACGCTCGCGTTCCTTATTGGTCCCGTGCTGGCCGTTGTGGTCGGCGGTGCGGGAGCAGTGATGACTGTAGCATTGTGGAGTCAGCTATTTCCGGTGCTCAGAACTACACGGACCTTTGATCCGCCCGAAGAGTTCCTAGATAAACCCAACACCACAGAATCCCCGGGAGACACATGATGAAAGCCGATTCCGTCCTCGCCACCATAGGCAACACTCCGCATATCCGCCTCTCGCGCCTGTTTCCCGGTCACGAGGTTTGGGTGAAGTCGGAACGCGGCAATCCGGGTGGTTCGATCAAAGACCGGATCGGCTTGGCTATGGTCGAAGCGGCAGAGGCTTCGGGCGCCCTTAAACCCGGTGGCACGATCGTGGAACCGACCAGCGGCAACACCGGTATCGGTCTGGCCATGGTTGCTGCCGTTAAAGGATACAAACTGATCCTCGTAATGCCCGAATCGATGTCACTCGAACGGCGCCGCTTGATGCTGGCCTATGGCGCGACATTTGATCTGACCGACAAAGCCAAGGGCATGAAAGGCGCGATAGAGCGCGCGACCGAACTGGTGGAAGAGCTGGACGGTGCATGGATGCCTTCCCAATTCGACAACCCAGCCAATGTCGACGTTCATGTCCGCACGACCTCTCAGGAAATTCTTGCCGACTTTGCAGATGATCCAATTGACGTCATGATCACGGGCGTTGGTACTGGTGGTCACCTGACCGGTTGTGCGGAGGAGTTGAAAAAGCACTGGGCAGGCATGAAAGCTTATGCCGTGGAGCCTGAGCTTTCGCCGGTTATATCCGGCGGGCAACCAGGCCCTCACCCTATTCAGGGTATCGGAGCGGGCTTCATTCCGGGCAACCTTCATACACAGGCCATTGATGGCGCGATCCCGGTTGATGCCGAGGAAGCGAAAGAGATGGCCCGTAAATGTGCCAGCACCGAGGGTCTTCTTGTAGGCATCTCCAGCGGCGCAACTCTCGCGGCCATTGCGAAGAAGCTACCTGAGCTTGACGCCGGCACTCGTGTACTCGGTTTCAACTACGATACGGGCGAGCGATACCTTTCTGTACCGGATTTCCTGCCGGAGGCCTGACTTCCGATTCGTCCAATCCGGGCCAGCTGAGCACCGTTTACATGGCTTCATCAACCAACTGGGGAGTTGAAGCCATGAACACATCAAATACTATTTCCGGGGCTTTATTGGCAGCGGCTATGAGCCTCATGGCACCGTCCGTGGCGCAGGCACAAACCTGCGATGCATCGAGCATGACGTCCGCACCAGCGCAGCAATGGATGACTGACAATTCATGGCGGTATCCTACTGCTGAAGAGGCAGAAATGGGATATAGGCGGCTACTATCCGGCCAATCGCCTTGGCCGGACTGGTTTCATCCCGAAGTCTCTGTGTTGATGCCCGGCGCGCGGTTCCAGATGGCGATGTCGAGCGGACAACCCAACACCAGGCCGGGAGGTTTTGGAACATATGACTATCTCGATTCGGTCGAGGAAGTCCGCGAATATCTTGCTGTTCTGCCAGAGTGGAAGCCGGATGTTCAGCGCATCGTGACGTATGAGGTCCAGGCGCCGCTAATCGTTTCGGTTGGTCCGATCGGTCCTCAGGTCGACCAGAAAGCCTGCAAGCTTTATGCGGGACGTTTCACGCAAATCCAGATGCTGGTAGCACCGGCAGATCGCATGAACTATCTCCGGTTCGTGTCCGAACGAACGATTAGCTGATCCGTATCGACAAAAATCAGGGGCGCCGAGATCAACTCAGCGCCCCTTCTCTTTTACGAATTTGGATATCAGGCAGCAGTCTGGAATGCGTCTTCACCCAGAGACATCATGCTGTCCGAACCGGTTTCGATCTTGCGGCGAAGCGCGCCAGCGTCCGGCATGAAGCGATCGGCAAAGTAATTGGCAGTGGTGACTTTGGCTTCATAAAACGCCTTGTCATCAGTTCCTGCGGCCAGTTTCGCGTGGGCAGCGGTCGCCATACGTAGCCACATTAGCCCGAGCGAGACGATGCCCATAATGTGCATATAGTGATGTGCACCGGCACCGAGGTGATCCGGGTTGGCCATCGCATTCTGCATGAACCACATGGTTGCAGCCTTCTGCTCGCCTAGAGCCTTTTCAAGCTTCTCGGCGAAGGGAGCGAGTGCTTCGTTTTTCTTGGCTTCAGCGATTTCGGCATCGACCGTGGCGAAGAAAGTCTGGATCGCTGCGCCACCATTCTGGGCCAGCTTACGGCCACAAAGGTCCATCGCCTGAACGCCGTTGGTGCCTTCATAAATCATAGCGATGCGGCTATCGCGAACGAACTGGCTCATGCCCCATTCTTCGATGTAGCCATGACCGCCGAAGACCTGCTGCATATTCACGGCAACGTCGAAGCCTTTGTCCGTACCGTAGCCTTTGATGACGGGCGTCAGCAGGCTGATGATCTGGTCTGCCTTTTCCTTGTCCTCATCGGTCGCCCCTTTGTGCGTCAGATCGACTTGCAGAGCGCCCCAGAGTGCCAGAGCACGCATGCCTTCGGTATAGGCTTTTGCATCCATCAGCATCCGGCGAACATCGGCGTGAACAAAGATCGGGTCAGCCTGCGCTTCCGGTTCAGCAGGACCAGTCAAAGCGCGACCCTGACGACGGTCCAGAGCGTAAGCGACAGCATTTTGGTAAGCCACCTCAGCCTGCGCATAGCCCTGAATACCAACACCTAGGCGGGCGGCATTCATCATGATGAACATGGCGGCAAGGCCCTTGTTCTCTTCGCCGACCATCCAGCCTTTCGCGCCGTCATAATTCATGACGCACGTCGAGTTGCCATGAATTCCCATCTTCTCTTCGATGGAGCCACATTGGAGGCTGTTGCGCTCACCCAGCGAGCCATCATCATTCACCAGCACTTTGGGCACGATGAACAGCGAAATGCCTTTAGAGCTGTCAGGTGCGCCGGGAGTTTTTGCCAGAACAAGGTGGATGATGTTCTCGGTAAGGTCATGCTCGCCAGCGGAGATGAAAATCTTGGTACCGGTGATGGCGTACGAACCATCTGCCTGTGGCTCCGCCTTGGTACGGATCATGCCCAGATCGGTACCGCAATGTGGTTCCGTTAGGTTCATGGTGCCGAGCCATTCGTTGGCGATCATCTTGTGAACGTACTTTTCCTTCTGTTCGTCCGAACCCTTGGCAAGTATTGCCGCCACTGCGCCACCGGTAAGGCCGGGATACATGGCAAAAGCCTGGTTGGCGGTACCGACGAATTCCTCAATCAGCATGCCCAGAACATGCGGCATGCCCTGCCCACCGAACTCTTCTGGCTGGGAAATCGTGCCCCAACCGGATTCGCGGTAAGCTTCGAAAGCCTCTTTGAAACCTTTGGGAGTCGTCACACTACCATCTTCGTGACGGGTGCAGCCTTCGTGATCACCGGACTGGTTCAGCGGAGCGAGTACTTCTGCGCAGAACTTTCCTGCCTCGTTCACGACCGTTTCGATCATGTCGGGTGTCGCGCTCTCGAAGCCCGGTAGATTGTTGTAGCTTGCCAGATCAAGCACTTCGTTGATGATGAAACGGGCGTCACGAGTGGGGGCGGTATAGGTTGGCATTATGCTTCCTTATGCGTTCGTCAATTTTGTGTGCGCAATGCGCAGGGGTTGGGTCAGCCTTTGGGGCTTTCGAGATCCAGATCTTTGATCTGCTCGATAAAGGTGGTCAGTTCTTTGATGGAGGAATCGATATCGGCACGCTGCCGCTTGAGCTTGGCGACGTGATTTCGACATTTTTCGATCGTAACACGGCGCTGTTCAACACGGCCATCGCCGAGATCGTAAAGATCGATCATCTCGCGAATTTCGGTAAGGCTGAACCCGACATTCTTTGCGCGCATTATCCAAGCAAGCCGGGCACGGTCACGCTTCGAGTATACGCGGGCAAGACCTACGCGCTTGGGCGCGACAAGTCCTTCGTCTTCATAGAAACGCAGAGCACGGGCTGTACACTCGAATTCGCTGGTCAGGTCGGAGATCGTATATTGCTCTCGATCGAGCTTGTCCGGACGATCCAGATGCGCACCATTATGCGCCTCATGGGATTTTTCAGGTGTCGATGCGGTAGCCATAGGTCGCTTATGGCTCACCTTTACGTAAACGTCAAGCTACATTCGTCTGAGGTTTTCCCCGTCAACCTCCCGATAAAAACAGCTAACTGCGCCCGTATGACAAGAAGGCCCTGCGGGTTCGCATTCCAAAATCAGCGCGTCCTGATCACAATCGGTAATCATACGGACCACCTTCAATGTGTTTCCGGACGTTTCGCCCTTGCACCATAAGCTCTTGCGGGAACGCGAATAGAAATGGGCGAAACCTGTTTCTTGTGTTTTGGCCAATGCTTCTTCGTTCAGGAACGCGACCATCAAGACCCGCTTTGTTTGATGATCCACAACCACCCCTGCCATGAGGTCTTTGTCATCAAACTTTGGCATGAAGCGATTGCCCTGTTCCCGCATTGCCGCCGATTCATCCATGATTGGTTTCCCTTCGCCTTATGGTTTCGCGGCCATAAACCTTTGTTGCACGATAACCACAGATATCTGTCAAAATTTGCACGCAGTCTTCATGACACTTTTCTGAAAGCCAGATGAATGAAATGAAGCTTTGGGTGGCTGTAGAAAGCCACTCGCCGGACTAACGGTACGATACAAGTGCCAGGTTCAGGGGGAAGAGATGCAGCCGGCTTAGCGGCCAGGCGCTCTCTTGAAACGATGAGGGATTGGATCCCGGTAACCATCAAGGGGGAGGTTGCCAAAGCCGCAAGGTGGATCCGTTGTTATTCGTCACGTGGCGCCCGGGGTCTCTGACCTCGGGCGTTTCACTTTTCAAGGCTCGGGCAATTCCTGATGTTGCGGTGGCAAGGCTTCATCGAGCACTCGGGCAAAGCAAGCGATCCGAACTTCTGCTGCACCCGCACGTTTCAATGCACTGACGCACGCATCGCTAGTGGCTCCGCTGGTCAGGACGTCGTCAACGAGGATCACCTTAGCACCTTTGATCCGGTCTGCGTGTTTCGGTTGAATAGCGATCGACCCGGATAACGCTTTCTCGCGCGCCTGGCGCCCTAACCCGCCAAGTGCGGGAGTCCGTTTCCTGCGAACCAATCCGTCAAGCAGCGCGGTTTGTCCGCTGCGTTTGGCAAT
>JAHDDJ010000430.1 GCA_020629385.1 Erythrobacter sp. | reverse complement strand
CCGAAAATCAAACAGCGCCCTTTCTGCATCGCCGAGCACGGGAATGCTCCAGCCAAACCGGGCGATCACGAGCGCAATGAGCACGAGCAAGCCAGTAAGCGCCAATCGGCGTGGTCCGGCTTCGCGGACATTGCGCCAACCGCGTTTGAACAGATTTTCCGGTACCCCGTCGGCCACAAGCGCCCTCCCCAATGACGTGCACCATGGGGAGGTAGCGTATGTTTTGGCAAGCCGCTTGTAAAATTGCGGCAATCGCAAAAGGCGGCTTAGCCGTCCTCTTCCTCGAGGAAGCTCAACAGTGGTTTACGGGCGGCCAGCGTTTCATCGAGCCTGCTGCGCGGTGCATAATGCGGTGCGGTCTTCAGGCTTTCATCGCCCGCTTTCGCCCGTTCTGCCACGCTGCGGAAGGCGGTGATGAACTGGTCGATGGTTGCCTTGCTCTCCGTCTCGGTCGGCTCCACCAGCATCGCGCCATGCACCACCAGCGGGAAGTACATGGTCATCGGGTGATAGCCTTCATCAATCAGACCCTTGGCAAGATCGAGAGTGGTCAAACCTTCGGCAAAACCCTCGTCGCCAAACAGCGCTTCATGCATACAAGGCCCGCTATGCGCATAGGGCGCGTGCAGCACATCTTCCATGGAACGCAGGATGTAATTGGCGTTGAGCACGGCGTCTTCGGACACCTGTTTCAAGCCGTCGGCACCATGGCTGAGCATATAGGTCAGCGCGCGCGTATACATACCCATCTGGCCATGGAACGCGGTCATCCGGCCAAAATGTTGCAGCGGGCCACCAAAATGTTCCTTGGCGAAGGACTCCGCGTCCTCTTCCTCGACCAAATGCACCACGCCGTCCTTTGTCCGCGCCGTATATGGCAGCGGGCCGAACGGGCTGAGCGCCTCTGACAAGACTACAGGGCCGGAACCCGGGCCGCCGCCGCCATGCGGAGTGGAGAAGGTCTTGTGCAGATTGATATGCATCGCATCGACGCCGAGATCGCCGGGACGCACACGCCCGACAATCGCGTTGAAGTTTGCGCCATCGCAATAGACGAAACCGCCAGCTTCATGCACCGCATCCGAAATGGCGCGCATATCCGGCTCGAACAGGCCGCACGTGTTGGGATTGGTGATCATCACCGCCGCAACATCGGGGCCGAGCCGCGCTTTCAGCGCCTCAAGGTCAACCCGCCCGCCGGAAGTCGCTGGAATATTCTCGACGCGATAACCGGCAAAGGCCGCCGTGGCCGGATTGGTCCCATGCGCGCTTTCCGGAACGAGGACGACTTCGCGCGCATCGCCGCGCGCTTCCAGAGCGGCGCGAATACACAGAATACCGCACAACTCGCCATGCGCGCCAGCCTTGGGGCTCATTGCAACGCCATGCATGCCCGTGAGCGTGATGAGCCAGTGCGCCAGTTCATTGATAACACCCAATGCACCGCGCACCGTATCGACCGGTTGCAGCGGATGGACATCGGCAAAGCCCGGCATCCGCGCAACTTTTTCATTGAGGCGCGGATTGTGCTTCATGGTGCAGGAACCGAGCGGGAAGAAGCCCAGATCGATCCCGTAATTCTGGCGACTGAGCCGCGTATAGTGGCGTACCGTTTCCGGCTCTGACAAACCGGGAAGACCGAAGCTCTCGGTGCGTTCCAGACCGCCGAGCCGCGTTTTTGCACCGGGGTCCACATCAGGCAGATCAACACC
>JAHDDJ010000429.1 GCA_020629385.1 Erythrobacter sp. | reverse complement strand
CTTCAAACAGGCCGTGATCCGCGCCCAGCACAACATCCGAATACATCTGGATGAAACGGCGATAGCTGTCCCACGCAAACCGCTCGTCACCCGATGTTGCGGCCAGTCCTTCTACCGTCTGGTCATTCAGGCCCAAATTGAGGACCGTATCCATCATACCCGGCATCGAAACGCGGGCACCGGAACGGACAGAAACGAGCAACGGGTCGCCAATATCGCCGAGTTTCTTGCCAACAGTCTGCTCGATATGCGTCAAAGCGGCGGCCACTTCGGCGCGCAGCGCATCTGAGAAGTCCGAACCGCCAGCGAGATAGCTGACGCATTCTTCCGTCGTAATGGTGAAGCCAGGAGGAACCGGCAATCCGATTTCCGCCATTTCAGCGAGGTTAGCGCCCTTACCGCCCGTTACCGTCTTATCCTTGGCGCGCGGATCATCGCCGGGTGCCGCGCCGCCAAACGTGTAGACTGTCTTCACTTTGCTAAGCTCCTGTAATCCGGAGACATGGACCACATGGACCACCCTCCAGAGGAAAAATATTATCCCTCGATCTTGCTGAAATCGGCCACTTGCTGAACCGCGCCGCGGAACCGCGAAAGCAGATTGAGCCGGTGGGCACGTTTTGCAGGATCGTCATCATTTACTGTCACCTCGTCGAAAAACGCATCGATCGGCGCACGCAAAGAGGCCAGCGCGGTCATCGCCGCAGCAAAATCCTCCGCTTTAATCGCAGCGGCCGCTTTGGGCTGTGCGGTATCAAGCGCATCAATCAACGCCTTCTCTGCCGTTTCAGGCGAGTAGGAAAGCGGTGTTTCTTCGTCGCCTTTAGCCCATTCTTCTTTCTCGAGAATATTCGAGGCCCGTTTATAGCCCGCGAGAAGATTAGTGCCGTTTTCGCTCTCCACAAACGCTTGCAGCGAATGAATCAGTCGACTTGCGCGAACAAAATCATCATCTGAGCCAATCTTGACGGATGCGTCGAATAAATCCTGGCGTGTGCCGACTGCTCGAAGTTGCACTTTCAGTCGTTCTGCTAAGAATGTTAGTAATGTAACTATGGCAAGTGCGGTCCGCTTCTGCGACTGAGGGGCCGTGCTTTCATAAGCAGGGCCAACAATTGACGAAATTGGATCAAGTAAGTCCTGAATATCCGCGCCACCATCTTGAAGGTCCCGCAAACCAGTAGTGACCCCCTCTAAGGACGCAGAAATATCTCTGCTCTCAGTCTTGACTACAATATTGGCAACTGTCTCTACAATGGCCGATAGGATATGAACGCGAAGTCCATTCTCAAGTATGAGACGCAAAATCGCTATTGCTGCGCGACGTAGCGCAAACGGATCTTTCGATCCGGTTGGCGCTTCATTAATTGCGAAGAAATTAGCTAGCGTATCCAACTTATCCGCCAAACTCACAGCAACCGTCGTTGGAGCAGTTGGAACATCATCGCCTTGCCCGACCGGCTTGTAGTGATCGCGAATCGCATCAGCCACGGCATCGGGCAGACCTTCTGCACGGGCGTAATAGCCGCCCATTAATCCTTGTAATTCGGGAAACTCGCCAACCATTTCGGTGACCAGATCGGCTTTGCACAAGCGCGCTGCTTGTTCGGCGTGATCCGGGTCCGCATTTTTGACGACCCCTTCCTCAACCAACCAACGAGCCAGCTTGGCCACGCGGTCCACCTTATCAGCGACCGTGCCCAGCTTCTCGTGG
>JAHDDJ010000428.1 GCA_020629385.1 Erythrobacter sp. | reverse complement strand
GCGTTCAGAGATGTCGGAGCTTACGCGCTCATTGGGTGGAGTCCGCATCGGCGGCCTCCTCAGGTGTGGCATCAGCAGCCGGAGCCGCATCTTCCTCGTCTTCGAACCAATGCGCGCGGGCCGCCATAATGATCTCGTTGCCCTGCTCTTCGGTCAGACCGAATTCGCCAAGCACACCGCCCTTGTCTTCCGAACGCTTGCTGACATCGGCACGCATACGCGGACCATCGGCAGGGTTCTGGCGACGCTTGGGCGCTTCACGCTTTTTCGCAATCAGCTCGTCGGTTGCCAGATCGGCCAGATCATCAAGAGTCTTGATGCCGCCCTTGCCCAGAGTGACCAGCATGACTTCCGTCAGATGCGGGATTTCGGCAAGATCGTCTTCTACGCCAAGTGCGCGGCGTTCTTCGCGAGCAGCAGCTTCGTGACGCTCGAGCGCTTCGACGGCACGACTTTGCAGTTCTTCCGCCAGTTCCTCGTCGAAGCCTTCGATCGCGGCGAGTTCCGCCAGTTCGACATACGCAACTTCTTCGAGCTCGGCGAAGCCTTCGGCAACCAGCAACTGCGACAGTGTTTCGTCAACGTCGAGCTCTTCCTCGAACATTTTGGAACGCTCTGAGAATTCCTTCTGACGTTTTTCGCTCGCTTCCTCTTCGGTCATGATATCGATCTGGTGACCGGTCAGCTGGCTCGCCAGGCGAACATTCTGGCCGCGGCGGCCAATTGCCAGCGAAAGCTGGTCATCAGGCACGACGACTTCGATGCGACCTTCGTCTTCATCGAGAACAACACGGGCGACAGCTGCGGGCTGGAGGCCGTTCACAACAAATGTCGCGGTATCTTCCGACCACGGGATGATGTCGATTTTCTCGCCCTGCAATTCCTGCACGACGGCTTGAACGCGGCTACCCTTCATGCCGACGCAAGCGCCGACCGGGTCGATGCTGCTGTCATGGCTGATAACGCCGATCTTGGCGCGGCTGCCCGGATCACGAGCAGCGGCCTTGATTTCAATGATGCCATCGTAAATTTCAGGCACTTCCTGCGCGAACAGTTTGCGCATGAAATCGGGGTGCGCACGGCTTAGGAAAATCTGCGGACCGCGATTGTTGCGCTCCACCTTGGTGATGATTGCGCGGACACGCTCGCCCACACGCGCAGCTTCACGCGGGATCTGCTGGTCGCGGCGGATCACACCCTCGGCGCGACCAAGATTTACGATTACGTGGCCAAACTCGACCGACTTGATCACGCCGGTGATGACTTCACCCGCACGATCCTTGAATTCTTCATACTGGCGCTCGCGTTCCGCATCGCGAACCTTCTGGAAGATCACCTGCTTTGCGCTCTGCGCATCGATACGGCCCAGATCGACCGGAGGCAGTGGGTCGACGATGAAGTCACCAACCTTGGCATCATCCTGCAATTTGGCGGCAGCTTTCAGATCGACCTGTTTGAAGTAATCTTCGACTTCCTCGACCACTTCGACAACGCGCCACAGACGCAGATCGCCGGTTTGCGGGTCAAGCTTGGCGCGAATATCGTTTTCCGCACCATAGCGGTTACGCGCACTTTTCTGGATCGCTTCTTCCATCGCTTCGATAACGATCGACTTGTCGATCATTTTTTCCGAAGCAACCGCATTTGCAATCGCAAGCAGCTCTGCCTTGTTGGCGGAAATTGCACTGGCCATCAGTCGTCAGCCTTCTCTTCTTC
>JAHDDJ010000427.1:1330-1716 GCA_020629385.1 Erythrobacter sp. | reverse complement strand
GGAATCATCGCCTGGCTGTGCTGGGTGCAGGTGGCCTACGCCCTCGTCGCCGAGATCGTGGCTGCGGCCAGGGGCACGGTCGCCAACCGGGCACCGATCCTGCCGGGCATCCAGGCAGCGGCCGCTCGTCTGGTCACCACCGCCACGCTCGTCGCTGGGTCCTTCGGGCAAACCGCAACAGTGATGGCCGCGCCGCTCGCTCCCGTGGTGATCATGGAGCCTGCCGTCGCCGCACCACTCGTTGTTGACACCGGCATCCGAACGGTCGACTTGGCCACGGGCCAGATCGAGACCCCAGGCCCGACCTACACGACGGGGGAGCGAGACACCTACTGGAGTGTCGCCGAGACCCTGCTCGGCGACGGGCTCCGATGGAGCGAAGTGCG
>JAHDDJ010000427.1:0-1178 GCA_020629385.1 Erythrobacter sp. | reverse complement strand
CACCGAGATCGCGCCGTACTGGGCCGAGTTGGTGCAGACCAACGACGGCCGTCTGCTCCCACCCGAGGATCCGAACCTCATCTACCCCGACCAACGATTCCTACTCCCACCGATGCCCGAGGACCCCACCGTGCCCGAAGCCGAGGAACCTCCCACCAACTCGGCCACACCCACGGTAGTGCCTCCGACGCCAGGCGAGGAAGCGCCCGAACCTGCCCCATCGACCACGACCCCGCCAACGACGGCCCCGCCAACCACGATCGCTGAGCCGCCGACGACCACCGTCGTCGAGACACCAGACCTCACTCAGGCCGCGGCTGCTGACGAGACGAGCATCCCGTTGGCATCCGTAGCGCTTGGTCTGGGAGCGGTCAGCGTCGGCGCCGGCTCCCTCGCAGTGACGCTGCGCCGTCGCCGGGCTCATCAGGCCGCGAAACGCAAACCGGGAACCACACTCGAGCCACCTGCCGAGGAACTCATCGAGTACGAGCAGCGAATCCGGCCGGTCGCAGACACGGAGGCATCCCGGTGGGTCGCGGCCACCAACAAGCTCATCACCGCCCGCCTGGCGACCCAGACGTCGCACCGCCTGCCCGCCGTCATCGCCATGCGCGCCGGCCGCTTCGGTGTCGAGGTCTTGCTCGATGAACCTTGCGCCCCGCTCGAAGGCTTCGTGCCCGGCAACGCGCAGAACAGCGCCTGGCGCCTCC
Organism: Erythrobacter sp.; assembly: GCA_020629385.1. Lineage (GTDB taxonomy): Bacteria > Pseudomonadota > Alphaproteobacteria > Sphingomonadales > Sphingomonadaceae > Pontixanthobacter. The sequence continues at coordinate 468 of JAHDDJ010000427.1, read as the reverse complement.
ACCCTGATCTCGAACTCCGCATGATCGAAGCGGAAACGGAGGATGCGCAGCCCTGCTGCTCGACCTCGAACAGATCGGCGTGCTCAGCGTCGAGGGTGACGAGGAGACAGCGCACTCGTGGTTCCGCAGTATTGCGACCAGCATCGCTGCTGCGGAGTGGAGCCAGCTCTGCGAGGTTGTTGCCGTCGGAGGAATCGAAGGGATCGACGGCCATGCCTCGGTCACGGCTCCCCAGGATGCCGGGGCGTGGGTCGCCAAGACGGTGACGTCGATGCGGAAGCTTCATGACCGGCTCGAAGCGACTCCGTACGAACAGCGCGTGAACCCGGGCGAGATCTTCCACCCCAGCGTGGTGCTGGTCTCGGCCGACAATGCCGATGCGGCCATGGCACTTGCCGAGGCCGCCGCTCTTGTGAACACGCCGCTGGCGGTCGTCGCCGCGTGCCCGCTCTCGGTCGCCGAGCGAGT
>JAHDDJ010000051.1 GCA_020629385.1 Erythrobacter sp. | reverse complement strand
AGGAGAATGTCCTGGGCTTTTGCCAAAGCCAGATCGCGGTCTTCCGGGCGCGGTGTCGGGACTGCGCTTTGGACAAGGTTAGAGGCATTGTCGACGAAGATACCCGACGGCGTGCGGCCATCGGAAAGGCGTTCGATACGGCCACCAGAAGGCGCTTCGCTGGACGCATCCACCCCTGCAATGGTCATTGCTGCGCTATTGGCCCAACCTGCATGGCCATCGACCCGTTCGAGCCAGACGGGACGGTCCGACACTGCGCTGTCCAATTCTGCGGCGGTGGGGAAGCGGCCCAGACCCCATTTTTCCTGATTCCAGCCACGTCCAATGATCCAGCGTCTGCCGGGGTTTTCTTGGGCATAGGCCTGGATCTTCGCGAGAGCATCTTCGAGCGAACTCGTGTCCGACAAGTCAAGCGTTAGCGCGCCGAAGCCGACGCCCATCACATGCAAATGCGAATCGATCAGGCCCGGGATCATGATCCGGCCTTTGCCATCAACTTTGAAATCGACACGATTGGGGCGATCATCGCCGCTGTCGAGCACCTGCTTGATGCGCCCGTCATTGTCGATCAACAGACCGGTGAACCGATCGAGCTTGCCATCGGCATCAACGGTGATGCCCTGGACGTTGTCCACCAGCGTGTCCGCTGTGGCCGGTGTTGTAATCAAAGCTGTCGCCAGAAGGCCAGCGGTGAAAAATTTCATCATTGTGCGTTTCCTTCAGGCAAGCGGCGGATCAACGAACTGGTGTCCTGCCTGCCGCCATCCAGTGTCTGTATATCGCCGTAAAACTGGTCGACCAGCTTTGTGACCGGACTTTCCAGACCCAAGCGATCTGCTTCCTCCAGAGCATAGGCCAGATCCTTGCGCATCCAGTCTACCGCAAATCCGAAATCGAACTCGCCTTCGACCATAGTCTGCCAGCGGTTTTCCATTTGCCAGCTTTGTGCCGCGCCGCCGGATATTGCTTCCAACACTTTACCGGAATCGATCCCTGAAGCCTGCACCAGCCGGATGGCTTCGCTCAGCCCGCCGAGAACACCCGCAATACACATCTGGTTGGCCATTTTGGTGGTCTGGCCGGCACCAGCTTGACCGACATGGACGATGCGTTTGCCGTAAGCTTGCATGATTGGCTCGGCGCGGGAGAACGCTTTCCCACTGCCTCCGCACATAATCGCCAATGCGCCGTTTTCCGCACCTGCCTGTCCGCCGGATACCGGAGCATCCAGCGCGTCGATCCCGAGTTGTCTGGCGAGCTCCGCAATATCGCGGGCCTTTCTGGCGGAAACTGTTGTATGATCTATCAATAAAGCGCCGGACGACATGGCAGCCAACGCGCCATCTGATCCTTCCAGCACTTGCGCCAGATCATCATCGTTGCCGACGCAGCTGATGACGATATCGCAGTCGCTGGCAGCTTCGCCCGGAGTTGCTGCGATCATGGTATTGTGGCCAAGCTTGTCTTGCGCTGCCTGCCATTCCTGCGCGCGAGATGCGGTGCGATTATAGGCTTTGACCCTATGCCCCTTGCTCGCGAGATGGCGCGCCATCGGTCCGCCCATCACACCCAGCCCGATAAATCCGATCGTCATTGTTTCACTCATAAACGCCCGATTACGGTGTTTGTCCGAAAAGACAAATACCCAAGCCGCAACACCAATCATAGCGAAAGGAAATGCATACCCCGCTTAGCTGTTTCCTTTGTTTCGCCTTTGGGTGATTTGCATTACGCCTGCCAGCATGACGACAGAACCGACACAGCAATTGACACTGGATCACGTCCGCAAAGCTGCGGCAGCAATTGAGGGCGCGGTAGTGCGCACGCCCACGATGCACAGCATTACATTGTCGGAAATTACCGGTGCTGAAATCTGGCTGAAATTCGAAAACCAGCAATTCACGGCTGCCTATAAGGAACGCGGAGCTCTCAATGCATTGCTGCAGCTTACCGAAGAGCAGCGCGCGCGCGGCGTCATTGCGGCGTCGGCGGGAAACCACTCGCAAGGGCTTTCCTATCACGGGCGCAGGCTCGGTGTCCCGGTCACTATCGTTATGCCCAAACCGACGCCGATTGTGAAAGTCATGCAGACCGAGAGCGTTGGCGGTAATGTTGTGCTGCATGGCGAGACCTACGATGATGCGTATGCCCATGCATTGACGCTCGAACAGGAGCTGGGGCTAACCTTCGTTCACCCGTTCGATGATCCGGTTGTTGCCGCGGGGCAGGGGACAGTCGCGCTGGAAATGTTCGAGGATGCGCCCGATCTTGATTGCATCGTGACACCTATTGGAGGCGGCGGTTTGCTGTCTGGCATGTCGACGGTGGCACGCGCCTTGAAACCTGACATGGAAGTGGTTGGCGTGCAAGCAGCGCTCTATCCCTCGATGTATTCGCGGGTGAAAGGACGTGAGCTGCCATGCGGTGGCGACTCTCTGGCTGAAGGCATTTCGGTCAAAGCACCGGGCGAGTTTACTTCACAGATCATCGCCGAACGCGTCGATGATATCGTGCTGGTTGAAGAGCGGTGGTTGGAACAGGCCGTATCCCTGTTGCTGCAAATAGAGAAGACAGTGGTTGAAGGCGCAGGTGCCGCTGGCCTCGCTGCTGTCCTTGCCAATCCGGAACGGTTTGCGGGCAAGAAAATCGGTCTTGTCCTGTGCGGCGGCAATATCGACACACGCCTGCTCGCCAACGTCTTGCTGCGGGACCTTGCCCGATCAGGAAGGCTGGCACGATTGCGGATCACACTGAAAGACCGGCCCGGTGCGCTGTACAAAGTGATGGGTATTTTTGATGCCCATCACGTCAATATTATCGAGATTTATCACCAACGGGTATTCACGCATCTCCCGGCAAAGGGCCTGATTACCGACATTGAGTGCGAAGCGCGTGACAGGGATCAGCTCGATTCGCTGATCAGCGCGCTGACTGCAGGCGGCTATTCCGTTAGCCAAGTCGAACTCAACTGACACATTCCGGCACACTCTTTTGAGTGTGATGGAAATTGTGCAGAATAATCAATGATTAACCATATTTGATGGTTAAGGTTCTTTTATCGTAGGTCCGTGTTCGCCATAAAGGCTGTCCACCCGACGTCCACCGATTCTCGCGCAAAGAGGACTTGCACCGAGCTGTGACAGCCCCCGTACGCTTCCCCCGTTTCTTCGTGACGACGCCCGCGCCGTGTCCCTATATCGAGGGCAAGACCGAGCGGAAGGTGTTTACCGAACTGAAGGGCGACCATGCGGACCAGCTGAACGAAGCGTTGGGCCGGATCGGTTTCCGCCGTAGCCAGACAGTCGCATACCGCCCCAGCTGCGCGGACTGCAATGCGTGCGTGTCAGTCCGCGTTGTCGCGAAAGAGTTTGAAGCAAGTTCGACCCAGCGCCGGAATTTGCGCCGCAACAGCGATTTGATCGCCACCGAATGCCGTCCTTGGGCAACCGAGGAACAGTTCGCCCTGCTGCAGCGTTATCTCGGCGTGCGTCACCCTGGCGGTGGTATGGCATCGATGGATGATGTGGACTATGCCGACATGGTCGAACACACACCTGTCAACAGCCAGGTGATCGAGTATAGAGAGCCTACCGAAACAGGAGAACCGGGTCGCCTGGTCGGAGCATGTTTGACGGATCGTCAGGGCGATGGCCTGTCGATGATCTATAGCTTCTATGACCCCGAGCATAAGGCAAGGTCAGGTCTTGGTAATTACATCATCCTTGACCATATCCGGCGTGCAGCGGAGCAGGGACTGCCCTATGTCTATCTCGGCTACTGGGTCCACGGGTCGGACCGTATGCGGTACAAGGTCCGTTATCGCCCTATCGAGCGATTGGGACGGGACGGATGGCAGCGGATCAGCCGGGAAGAGCAGGACGCACTTATTGCCGAGGCCACTGCCAGCGCTCCTGTCGGACAGCGCGATAGAGCGCTTGCTGCAAAAGACGGTCAGCAAGACCAGTACCGTTCCGACTAGGTCCAGAATTTCACAATATCTGCTTGGCGCGGCTTCGCTGACGCTCGCAATTGTGCAACCATTGTCGGCGCAGGATGCTTCCAGCGGTCCCACGCTTGAAGACCTCATCCCGGACAGCGCGGTTGAAAATCCTGAAGAGTGGGCGCGTGACGGTGCGACAACGGTAGTCGGCGACATGCCGGAAACGCCTTTGCAGCCTGACGCACCGATGGCGAGTTTGCCCGAACTATCGGTTGATTGGCCGGACGAGCTGGAGCTCGCACCACTACCTTCGGTCGAGCCGGATGAAGATATCCGCTTTGCTGAACCTGCAGTGCAGGCGACGCCCTTGGGTGAAAGTGGTGTTGTTGAGCAGATTAGCCCCGAACTTGTCCTGGCTTTCCCCGCCAGTACGGAAGCTTTTCCGCTGCGCACTGAATTCATCGAACGATTTGAAGCGCTGTCGACTGTGGAACAGCTGGAAGGCAATGGCGAATCCGTAGCGCAACTTGCGGCTCGTGCTCGCGCCGACGAGGAATTGTTGGTCGAGATGCTGCGGGTATACGGCTACTATAACGCGCAAGTCATCCGATCAGTTGTGGTCCCCGGCAATGACGAACAGAGTGACGAAGCCGGACAAGTCCGGTTTGATATCATCCCCGGCCAACGATACCGCTTCGGTGAAATTGATCTTGGCAAACTGAATACTGCACCTGATGCCGGATTGCTGCGCGCCGCTTTCGAAATCGAAACCGGCGATCTGATGTCGAGTGACAGAATCGTCGAAGAGAAAGCCGACCTCGACCTAACTTTAGGTGAAAATGGCTATCCTTTCGCAGAAATCGGCGAATCCGAACTGGTAATCGATCATCGCGAAGAAAGCGGTGACCTGAAATTGCCGGTCGATCCGAAAGGCAAATACCAGTTCGCAGGGGTAACCAGCTCGCTGCCCGGTTTTCTGCCGGGTGAGCATCTGGCGAGTATCGCCCGGTTTGAACCGGGTGATACATACAAACGCAGCCTGGTGTTCGATTTGCGTCGTGCGATCACCGCGACGGGGCTTGTCTCGTCTGTGAGTGTGACGCCCCGCGAAGTTGAAGCTCCCACGGAAGATGCACCCGGAAAGGTCGAGCTGGATGTCGATCTGACCAAGGCTCCGTTGCGGACTATTGCCGGTGCAATCGGTTACGGTTCGGAGGAAGGGTTTCGGCTTCAGGCAAGCTGGGAACACCGTAATCTGTTCCCGCCGGAAGGTGCGCTGAAATTTCGCGGGATACTGGGCACTCAGGAACAGCTCGCAGGCGTGACTTTCCGCAAGAACAATTTTGGCGGGCGCGACCGGATACTGAGCCTCGACGCTTTTGCCAGCACGATAGACAGCGATGCGTTCGACGCTCGCACCGTCGCCTTTGTTGCGACGTATGAACAGACGTCGACACTGCTGTTTCAGAAACCGTTGAGCTGGAGTATCGGTTTCGAAGCAATTGCCACAGGTGAACGTCCGCCAGCAATCAACAACGTCCAGCAATCCCGCCAGACATTCTTTGTCGGCGCGCTGCCAGTCAGCGCTCTTTATGATACCAGCGATGACCTGTTGAACCCCACAGAGGGTTTCCGCCTTGGCGGCCGACTTTCGCCTGAAGTGTCCCGCAGCAACGGGGTGGAGAGTTTCTATCTGCGCAGTCAGGTGGATGCGAGCTATTACAATTCAATTAGTGACGGCGTGGTGCTGGCGGGGCGTACCCGCATCGCATCAATCCCCGGCACCGATATCGGCAATATCGCACCATCGCGGCGTCTCTATGCAGGCGGCGGCTCGTCCGTGCGTGGTTATGGATTCCAGCAGATCGGACCTCGGGATCAGGCGGGCGAGCCAAGCGGCGGACGATCTGCCGTCGAGATCTCGCTTGAAGCCCGCATTCAGACAGGGTTCTTTGATGGCGCGTTGTCTGTGGTCCCGTTCATTGATGCAGGCTCGGTCGGGGATCGCGCGACACCCGATTTCGACGAAATACGTTACGGCGCTGGTATAGGCATTCGCTATGATAGCGGCTTTGGTCCGATCCGTGTTGATGTCGGTGTGCCGCTCAATCCGGGACCGAATGACAATCCGGTGGCTGTTTACGTATCGCTGGGACAGGCCTTCTGATGTCTGCCGAGGCAGGAACAGAAGATCCTCCAGCGATCCCCGAAAAGAAAAAAGGGCCTTTGCGTTGGCTCTTGATAGCGCTTGGTTTGATCGTGCTGTTGCTTGCTGCAGCCTTTGCGTTTCTGAATACCTCTATCGGCAAACGTTTCATCGCTGACCAGATTGCGCAGGTCGCGCCGGCATCAGGGCTTCGGTTTGAAGTAGGCCGGATTGAAGGCAATGTGTTCGATGATGCGGTAATCCACGATCTGATATTGCTTGATCCCAAGGGCGAATTCGCCCGTTTCAACCGTGTCGAACTGGAATGGAGCCCGCTGGCGTGGATCACGAGCGGACTGGATGTTGACCGGCTGGTTGCACAACGGGGAACCTTGTCACGCTTTCCCGAGCTTTTGCCGGGCGATCCTGACGCGCCGATCTTGCCGGACTTCGATATCCGTATTGGCAAACTGGCACTCGAGAATTTGACGCTGGCGCCGGGTCTGGCAGGCGAGGAAGCGCAATCAATTGGTCTGACAGCACGGGCCGATATTCGATCGGGCCGTGTCTATCTAAAAGCTGATGGCCAGCTTGGAGAGCAAGATGCGTTGGCGCTGCTGGTGGACGCCGAACCCGACGGCGACCTTTTTGATCTGGACCTGAACTATAGTGCGCCACAAGGCGGCATAATTGCCGGAATGATCGGTACGCAGTCGGGTTATTCCGTCAGGCTGACCGGAGACGGCTCATGGTCGCAATGGAACGGCGATCTTGTCGCGAGAGAGGATGACCGAGCGCTTGCCGCGCTTGAGCTGACCAATCAGGCGGGACGCTATGCGATCAAGGGGTTGATATACCCCGGCAACAATATTTCCGGCATCCCGGCCAATGCTCTTGGCCAGCGTGTCGCTCTCGGTGCAGCCGGGACGCTCGAAGACAGCCTCCTCGATGGCGCAATCGCTATCAATGGCAGAGGTCTCAGGCTGCGCGGGGAAGGGGAAGTCGATCTCGCCGGGAATCGTTTCGATGAATTCGATGTCGAGGGACGCGTCACGGACCCTGCAATTTTGGGTGGCAGCACAACAATCGAGGGTGCAGCGTTCAATGCGCGTCTGAACGGCGCCTTCCGCAATCTCGGCATTGCGCATCAGTTGACCATCGACCGCTTTGCAGCTGGCGAGGCATCCATTTCCGACATCACCCAGCGCGGCACTGCAACTTTCGACGGAACGATCTGGCGTCTGCCGATGGATGCACGGATCGGTTCAGTCCGGACGGGTGCCGATTTTGTCGATCCCAAACTGGTCGGCGGCCAGTTGACCGGCTTGCTCAAGCTGGAGAACGCGCTGCTGACGTCCGACAATCTGCGACTGGCATTCCCTGATGCGAGAGCCCAGCTAGGCGTCCGGGGCGATCTTGCGGCCGGGTCCTATTCCCTGACTGGCCCGGTCGAGGTGCAAAACCTCGTGATCGAAAATGTCGGTTCCATGAGCGGTCGGAGCGAGATTGATTTCGATATTCGCGACAACGGTGTGTGGGCGCTTCGTACCGAATTTGATGCGCGGGTTCCTTCCACGACCAATGCGACACTGGCCAATATCGCGGGAGGCAACATTCGGGCATCTGGTTCGATATCGCTCGGCGCGGCCAGTCCGCTGGATTTCCGCAATGTGCGCCTTAATGCCGATAAGCTTTCCATCTCGATGAATGGGAAAGTAGCGCAGGGGACAACATCGTTGGCCGGACGCGGGCGGCATACGCAATATGGACCGTTTACCGTCGAGGGCGCGTTTGGAGCAAGCGGTCCTACTGCCAATTTGGTGTTCGCCGACCCTCTGCCTGCCGCTGGCCTAAAGGATGTGCGCGTTGCGATCCAACCTAGCGAAGAAGGTTTCGCCATCGAAACCGAAGGCGATTCGCTGCTGGGCGATTTCGCTGGCAGTTTGGGTCTGATCGCACCCGAAGCCGGGCCGACGCGCATCGATATTGATACGTTGCGTGTCTGGAAAACCAACCTGTCCGGCGAATTGGTGCTGGGCGATGGCGGCGCTGATGGATCGCTAGCTTTGAGTGGTGGTGGCCTCGATGGCCGGATTGGCCTTGCAGCCCGTGACGGAGGGCAGGGCTTTGCGTTCAACATCGACGCCAATCGTGCGTCATTCGGTGGCGATACTCCGCTGTCCATCGCATCCGCCGACCTCGAAGGGCGTGGATATTTGAAAGACGGTGAAAGCACAGTCGAGGCCAACATGCAGGCAGAGGGCCTCAGCTTTGGCACGCTGTTTGTCGGGCGGATGGCCGCAGCAACCAAACTGCGCAACGGCATTGGCTCTGCTACAGCCTCTCTTGCAGGGCGGAGAGGTAGCCGGTTCAACCTCCAGCTCAATGCCAATATCGCGCCCGAGCGGATTGCGCTTGCTTCGCAGGGTGAATTCGCTGGCAAGCGCATTCGCATGCCCAAGCGGGCGGTGCTCTCAAAGCTGAATGATGGCGGTTGGCGGCTCGACCGCACGCTGCTTCAATATGGCGCTGGCGGCGCGGTTTTGTCTGGCGAGTTTGGTGGCGATCGGAATGTCGCCAATCTCGCTCTCGACGATATGCCGCTCTCGCTGGTCGATCTTGCGGTGGCCGATTTCGGGTTGGGCGGGACAATATCCGGCCGGATCGAATATGCCTCCAACGGGTCTGCCCCGCCCACGGGTAGAGCACGGGTCAAGGTGGACAGCTTGTCGCGCTCCGGCTTTGTGTTGACGTCGCGTCCGGTTGATTTGAGCCTTGTTGGCAATTTGTCGGCCAGCGCTCTGGAACTGCGTGCGGTAATCGACGAAGGCAGCCAGCGGCGTGGCCGATTGCAGGCGAGGATTAACAATCTTGCGCAAAGCGGCGATCTTGTACCCCGATTGCGGAGCGGCGATTTGTTCGCGCAACTGCGCTTTAACGGGCCTGCGGCGGCATTATGGCGCCTTGCCGCAATCGAGGCATTCGACATGACTGGCCCGGTTTCTGTGGCGGCTAATGTCACAGGAACCTTGGCTAACCCACAAGTGCGCGGGTCTTTGGCGAGCAACAAACTGCGCGTTCAAAGCGCACTTTCGGGCACAGATGTGCGCGACATTACAGCTCGCGGCAGTTTTGCGGGTTCCCGCCTGCGGCTGACGCGCTTTTCCGGTACAGCAAGCAATGGAGGAACGGTTTCCGGCAGCGGGATAATCGATCTGAGCGATATCGGTCCCAAGGGGCCGGAACTGGATATCCGCATCGCGGCGAAGAACGCACGCTTGCTGAATGCCAATGGCCTTAATGCAACGATTACCGGCCCTTTGCGTATTATCTCCAACGGCGTTGGCGGTACTATTGCCGGCCGAGTGGAAGTGGATCGGGCCAGCTGGAAACTCGGAACGGCTGATGCTGCGGCCGAATTGCCAAACATCAAAACAACCGAAATCAACATTCCAGCGGATATTGCTCCTGTCGTCAGCCGCCGCGCACCTTGGCGGTACCTGATCGATGCGCGGGCCCGCAGCCGGGTCGATGTCGACGGGATGGGTCTCGACAGCGAATGGCGTGCCGACATCCAGTTGCGCGGGACCACATCCGATCCGCGCCTTGGCGGCAATGCGCGTGTGATACGCGGATCGTATAGCTTTGCTGGCACGCGGTTCGAACTGACCCGCGGACGGATCAACTTTGATGTGAACCAGCCAATCGATCCGCGTCTCGACATTATTGCCGAAACCAACCGTCAGGGCGTCGATGTGCGTGTAAGCGTGCAGGGCAATGCTTTGCAGCCGGAGATTACTTTCAGCTCCACGCCGTTATTGCCCGAGGAAGAAATCCTCGCGCGCCTTCTGTTCGGTGGTTCGATCAGCGATCTTTCGGCAACCGATGCGCTGCAACTGGGTACTGCTTTGGCAAGCCTGCGCGGCGGGGCCGGTCTTGATCCGATCAACCAGCTGCGCAGCGCAATAGGCCTTGATCGCTTACGTATTGTCAGCGCCGATCCGGCGCTCAATCGCGGCACAGGCGTAGCGTTGGGCAAGAATATCGGACGACGCTTCTATGTGGAACTGGTGACCGATGGGCGCGGTTACAGCGCAACCGAGGCAGAATTCCGGATCACCAGCTGGCTGTCTTTGCTTGGCAGCGTGTCCACCATCGGGCGTGAAAGCGTTGTTGCCGAAATCAGCCGCGACTACTGATCAAGCGCGGGTATTGCCTTAGAGGCAGGACCCTAGCTTGATGCGGCATAAAGCTGGGCCTCGGCGTTGCGCCGCCTTGTCAGCCCCTTCATCACACGCCCCGCCGCTTTGTTCCAACGGGCAAACTCGCGCAGCGCGCCAGCAAAGTCACCCGCACGGTGTTTGCGGGTTAGCGTTGCGCGCCGGATTGCCCCTGTATTGTAGTGGAAGCTGACCAGCGCATCGAACTGGTTTTGGGAAACTGTCGAGCCGCCGAGTGCTTTCACGACATCCGCTGCATAAAGCTGCAGGTCACGTTCCAAACGGGCGTCGCACTGTGCCCGCGTCCAAACGGTGCCGGGTCCAATACCTTTGCCTGTAGCTCCCCAACCGATAGTCCAGGGATCACCGCCTGATCCGGGATCCGGATAGGCTTCCACCAGACCATCACGGCGCAGGCGGGCGCATCCCTCGAATTGCTTGATGAGAGCAATTCCGCGTTCTGAAATCGTCAGGCCTGAATTGCCTGATACATCCCCTTTGGGCTGGTTTTGCAGGCCGTTCACTGTGTGGTCGA
>JAHDDJ010000050.1 GCA_020629385.1 Erythrobacter sp. | reverse complement strand
TGAGGTAGTTAACAAGGGGGACTGCGCCCCTGTTGTCGATCGGTGCGAATTTCGGACCAGAGTTTGTCGGCAACCGGTATTGCCTGGTCGTACCATGCTGTGACAGTTAACTTGTAGTCGAGGTTGACTAAACGAAAGTTAGGTTACTGAGACCTGAAGTTAGTCTTGTTCGAATCGGCCGAACCAGCTGGCGTCAACGACGGGTTGGCGGGACACACCCACGCTTTGTTTATCGCATAGCTCGGCCAGTCGGTCGCCGTCGATCAGATCGATTGTTGGTGTCCGACCCAACGCAGCGTTGCGTGCTGGTTTGGAGAAACGAGCGGTCGTGATTAGTACACCATGTTCAGCTCCGGCAGCTACAGCGTCGCTTTGGAACAGAGCAACGGTTTCTCGGCCAACTGTCTTTGATGGTTCATATCGTTTCGCTTGGACAGCGACCGTGGTGGTTAGTACGTCGGTTAGCGGTGCGGTCCCGATCCCGTCGATGCCTTCATCGTTTGGTCCGCCGACGCGTTTTAGTTCCATCCCGAACGAGCGCAACAGGTAGAGGCAGAACCGTTCGAACGCGTCTGGGCTTAAGGCATGTAGTGTCTGGAGGACTTGGTCTTTCCAGCGTTCGTCGTCTTCGCTGTCGTCTTGGTCGGGTTCGTCGGTGTCGATTGTCGACGCGGTTGGTTTCTTTGCCCGTCGGTTCTTGCGGACTGTGTTGTCGAGTTCTAATAAAGCTGCCGCTGCTTCGCCATCGGCCATTTCGGCGATGGCGGCGCCGGTTTCGGTGAGCAGAAACAGCGAACGTCTGGGGCTTTCGAACACTCCCCCGAGTTTGCAGTACGAGCGTGCCCATGCGATTCTGTCTAACAAAATTGACTTGTCGTTGGTTTCGTAGGTCAGACCTATTTGTTAGTCGGTGAAACCTTGATCGTCGACGACCTGGTCGTTGATCTCTCGTCCGTTGCCTGACCCTCCCAGGGTGACCAAAGCTCGTACTGTGGGCAACATGAGTTCTCGGTAGGTCGGTAGGCTGTCACGGATTGTCTGGGGCATGGCCGTAGCTTAGTTTGCCGGATGCCCTTGTGGAGGGGACTAGACAGTAGCTGTCATACGGTATATCATTTCTGTATGACAATGTTGAGTTTTAGGGTTGATGATTCTGAAGCCGACCTCCTACGCAAGTGGTCTTCTGAGCTTGGGGTGGATCGGTCTGAGCTGCTCCGGGAGGCGTTACATAAACATCTGGTTCGGTTGGCGTCTGAGCGAGACGTCGACAGGTGGAGTGTGGAACCGTTGACTGACGACGAAGCATCGTTTGCAGAAGTGGCCGATTGGGGTCCGGCTGAAGATTGGTCCGATTGGGGAGCTAGTGAATAGGGGTGAGGTTTGGTTTGCGGCAACACCCGGCGGTGATCGTCCGGTTCTTATTCTGACCCGTGATCCGGTGGCAGGCCGGATCGAGTCGGTGGTGGTGGCTGCGTTGACCCGAACCGTACGGGGTCTGGTGTCAGAACTGGAGTTAGACCCCGAGTCGGATGGTGTGCCGACTGCGTGTGTCGTGAACTTCGACAATATTCATACGTTGAACCGTTCGCTGTTCCGTCGACGCATAGCGACCTTAGGTCCGGGTCGCCTCGCTGAAGTGTGCCAAACACTTTCTGACTCAACGGGCTGCTAACCCACCAAAGTTGGTGTCAGTTCGCTTCTCGGTTCGGCCAGCGTTGGTGTATGTATTTTTGCTTTTCGTTTTCGTCGACGAATTTGTGGGTGGCGTTGTTGATTCGGGCGTAGAAGTTGGTTTGTTTGCGATGCTGGCCTGTTTTGTCGATCACGACCACTTTGGCGTCGACCGGAAATCCACAAGGTCGGACGTGTACGCGACAGAGGTCTTTGCCGTCGACTGTCAGTATTTCTGTGGTGACGTTTGAGACGGCGGCTGCACCAAGCGCTTGTTTGAGTTTGTCGTTGAAGGCGAGGAGGAACATGTCGGCGTCGTCTTTGCCGTCTTTTTGGTATTGGGCGTAGTCGCCTGCTATCCCAAAGGGCACACCTTTGCCTTTTTCGTCTTCGGCGACGCCGAGCAGCACTGTTCCGCCGTCCCAGGCATTGAGGAAGGCCGCTACCGATTTGATAGCTGCGGTTTCGACTCCTTTGTGGGGGTTGCCGGTGTCGGCTTCTACACCAAAGGTCGATTTGTATTCGAGCCAGCTGCCTTCGCCTGCGTCCAGTAGTTGACCTATTGGGCAGTGTTGTTGGGCGGCGACTTTGGCTTTGGTTTGCAGTAGCGGCACGTAGACGGCCATGACGTCGGCCTTGAAATCTTCATTGTCGAGAAAGTTTTTGGTGATGTCGTTGGCGGTGTCGAACTGGTCGAGGACGGCGTTTTGGAATTCGTCTCGCATGGCGAGGCTGAAGTTGGCTTCGTCGTTGGCGAGGGCGGCTTGCTGTACTTCGGGTTTGTCCGCCATTTTTTCGACTAGACCGTCGAAGAATAGACGGTCTGATGGGTCGAAGTTTGTTCCGTACCGTTCGTTGAGCAGTTTGATTATTTCGGACAGGGTTTCGGCGTCGGGTACACCGGGGCGTCCGAACATTTCGGCTGGTCCGTCTAGTTCGCCTTTGTCGTCGGGTAACGAGATAGACACTTCGTCGTCGATGAGTCGGGTGGCTAGGTGGGTGAGGTTTACTTTGCCGTCGATTTCGGGGGCGGGTTCGTTTGGTTTTCGTATGAACGGGGCCAGCGTTTTACAGAACAGGTAGTCTTGTTCGAGTTTGATGTCGCTGAACGGCACTATCTGGGCGAGGTAGCGGTAGGCGCTGGTGAATTTCTTGGAGGCGTCGCGGAACCCTTCTCGTTCGTCGTCGTCATACAGGTCGTCGTTCCAAAACCGGGCGATCGCTGCGTCGAGCCGGGCGTGGATTTGGTCGCTGGCCGTGGGGTCTTGCATGAGAACCGCTACGAAGGCGTCGACTTCGTCGGGTTGAAGCAGATCGTATTGGGTCATCTGATGGTGGGTGTCGTACATCAGGTTGGGGTCGGTGGGGGCGGTTTCGGTTTGCACGTACCACGGGGAGAACGCCGTTTGGATATCTTCGGCTTTGTTGCGGAAGTCGAGTACGAAGGTGGAAGTTTTGTCGCGGTGGGTTCGGTTGAGGCGTGACAGGGTTTGTACGGCGGTGAGCCCGCTGAGGGGTTTGTCGACGTACATGGTGTGGAGTTTGGGTTGGTCGAAACCGGTTTGATACTTTTCGGCCACCACCATGATGTGGTAGTTGTCGGTATCGAACTGGGCGGGGGTTTGCGATTCTCCGAAACCGTTTATTTTGGTTTCGGTGTATTCGACGCCGTTGTCGTTGAGGGTTCCGGAGAACGCTACGAGGATGCCGACGTCACCGATGCCGTGGGTGTTGCAGTACTCACGCAGGGCTAGCCCGTAGCGGAGGGCGTGGAGCCGTGACGCGGTGACCACCATAGCTTTGGCTTGGCCCCCTATTTGGTGGGCGACGCGTAGCCGGTAGTGGTTGATGATGATGTCGGCTTTTTGGGCCAGGTTGTGGGGGTGGAGGTTGACGTATTTGGCGATGGCAGCTTTGGCTTTGGCCGGGTTGTATTCGGGGTCGTCGGCCACCCTTTTTTCGATGTTCCAGAACGTTTCGTAGGTGGTGTAATTGTTTAGAACGTCGTGGATGTAGCCCTCTTCGATGGCTTGCCGCATCGAGTAGAGGTGGAACGGCTGATGCTTGCCTCCGCTTTCGGGGGTTGGGGGGTTGCCGAACAGTTCGAGGGTTTTGGCTTTGGGGGTGGCGGTGAAGGCGAAGAAGCTGAGGTTTTGTTGTTTTCCTCGGGCGTCCATTTCGGCGGCGAGTTTGTCTTGCACGGGGTCGGTTTGCGTGTCGGCGTTGCTGGTTTCGGTTTGTTCTTCGGCGGCGAGGGTTTCTTCGTCCGTTGTTTTCGAGAGGACGAGTTTCATGTCTTTCGAAATTTCGCCGGAGGTTGATGAGTGGGCTTCGTCGGCGATTATGGCGTAGCTACGTTGCGGAAGGTGCCCGATTTTGTCGAGGATGAACGGAAATTTTTGGATGGTGGTGATGATGATGCGGGCTTGTTCGCCGGTGAGGGCGTCGGCGAGTTGTTGGGAGTCTTCATCGATTTTTTGGACGACGCCCGCCGTTTTTTCGAATTGGCTGACGGTGTTTTGGAGTTGCCGGTCGAGGACTTTGCGGTCGGTGATGATGATGGTTTTGTCGAAGATTTTGGTGTTTGTGTTGTCGTGGAGGGTTGAGAGCCGATGGGCGAGCCAGGCGATGGTGTTTGATTTGCCTGATCCGGCGGAGTGTTCGATGAGGTAGTTGTGTCCAGCCCCGTGTTGTTGGGTGTGTTGAGCGAGACGGGTGACGGCGTCCCATTGGTGGTAGCGGGGGAAGATAGTTGCGCCGTGTCGTCGTCTGCCTTTGGCAGTGGGTTCGGTGTGGACGAAGCGACTGAGGATGTCGAGCAGTGGTTCTTTGGCCCAGATTTGTTGCCAGAGGTAGGCGGTGCGGTGCCCGCCGGGGTTGCCGTCGGTGGGCGGGTTGTCGGGGTTTCCGGCCCCGTTGTTGCGGCCTTGGTTGTAGTGAAACCAGCGGGTGCTGGTGCCGTCGAGGCGGGTGGTCATCCACGCTACTTGGGTGTCTACGGCGAAGTGGGCGATGGCCCGGTTGGCGAGGGTCGTGTTTTTGGGGTCGCGGTTGGTTTCGTATTGGGTGCGGGCGTCGTCGGCGGTTTGGCCGGTGAGGTGGGTTTTGAGTTCGGCGGTGATGACCGGGATGCCGTTGACCATTAGGCAGAGATCGAGGGTTTTGTTGCTGTTGGGTTGGTAGGCGAGTTGGCGGGTGACGGTGAGCCGGTTGGTGTTGTAGAGGCGGATTGTTTCGGGGTTGAGGGTGGTGGCGGGTTTGAAGTAGGCGAGTTTGATGTTGACGCCAAGGTCGTCGACGCCGTGGCGGAGAGTTTCGATGGTGCCGCGTTGGTCGAGCACTTTGGCGACTCGGTTGGCGAATTGTTTTTGGGCGGTTTCGACGGTGTTGCCGTAGCGTTTGACAAGTTCGTGCCAGGTTTCGGGTTGGCTTTGGCCGATGAAGGCGAACAGTTCGGCGGTGTCTATGCCTCGTTCGGGGTCGAAATGCCGCGGTTTTTCGCTTCCGGCTGCTTCGTTCGGCACGTACCCGCCGTGGGCTAGTAGCCAGTCGCAGATTGTGGTTTCGAAGTCTTCTTCTTTCGGTCCTGTCATCACGCAGCTCCTGGTACTGTAAATTCGCCGGTTACCGCCGCCGTTATCAACGCCCGCCGCTTTTCTTTTAGTAGTTCGATTTGACGTTGGTGAACATCTACGACTCCGCGAGTCTGGTCTATTAGCTCTTGAACTGCATCTGTTACTTCAGACTGAATGAGCAATGGTACATTTGGAACCCGCAAGCTTAATAGGTCATCCACTCTTACCTTCAAGGTGGAGCCCGAATCGGTCCTAATCGAGGATTCTATTTGTCGCCTGCAATCCGGGGCGCTCAAGGCCTTAGCTACGAACCAAGGTGAGATATCTGGCAAGAGTCGAACCCTGTAGATGAGGTCACTAATTGTTAGGTTGTAACTTCCAGTTCTGACAACCGATGCAACAGCTACACGATCAGGAGATCCTGAACCCCTAGAAATAAGTAAATCTTCACTTTGAATTCTCCACCTCATGTCCGGTGTAACACCAGCGGGCAGCCGCTTGTTGGCTTTCGGGTTGAAGCTCTTCGAACTAACCGAGCTGGTTTTCAAAACCCCCCATTCACCCCCTTCGGCTGGAGTCGCATCACAAACAGGGCTCCAGCCTTGTTCGATGGCAGCTACCCAACGACGCAAGACCACTGTTCCGTGCTGGTGACGCAAATCATCGTCCCACTCCTTCGAAACCACCGTGATGCGTTCTTCGAGGAGGTGGATGAGTTGTTGTTTCTTGGCGGTGAGGGCGTCGATGCGGGCGGTCTCGACGTCCAGGTAGTCCGCAATCGCCCGCTGTTCCTCTAATGGAGGGCCAGGGCAGCTGACGGAAGCGATGATACCTCCATTCAGGTTTCGGAGTCCCGTCGTGGTATTTCCTAAAGTCGCCATCTCCTCAGTCGCCTCTTTAGACATTAGCAAATAGCGAACATAACGAGCATCAGCATTTGGCGTAACTGTCAGCCGCTGAACAAAGTTGGCAAAACAGGCATTGCGAGCAGCAACATCTGAATTTACAATGGCCGTTTTTCCAAGGTGGAGATCACTTCCGCTCGAAGTGACAACGACAAGGTCATTTTCATGGAGCGTTTTTGTGAGAATATCACGGCGTGAAAGGACTCTTTTGGCAGGCTCGTTGATCGTCCAGCTACCATCCAGCCCGATATCAGTGGACCGAAGAATCTCCACGTCGTTTACCCCGTCAGGTTCAGAACCCCAAACCCCTGAGTCATTTCGCAACAGCCAGTGTTTTAGCTGTCCTTTCATCCAACTCACTTAGCTACCTCTGACAACAGAGCTTGGATTTCGGATTCGAGTTGTTTGATTTCGGCGTCGATCTCGGCCAGCGGGCGGGGGAGCTTGTAGACATAGAAATGCCGGGTCAACGGAACCTCGTAACCGACCTTGGTTTTTGAGTGGTCAACCCAGGCGTCGGGCACATACGGCTTCACCTCAGCCTCAAGGTACGCGTCCACGGTTTTGCGGTAACTGTCCGACGCCAAGCGCTCAGACACGTCCTGCTTATACGAAACCTGATCGGCCGGTAACGGCACATTCTCGGCGTCACGCAAATCAGAATCCGGCTCCGGATTACCCTTCTTATCCAACACGATTGGGCCGTCCGGGTCCTTCACCGTCACCGCCGCCCACACCGCTTTCTTCGACGCACCCAACAACGCTTTGAACCCGTCACCAAAATGGGCGACCACCTCATCACGGGACAAACCGGAAGGCAACGACTCAACAGACGCCTTAACCTGAGCCGCCGTCTCGTCACGGTCACCCTTAAACGCTTTACCGAACGTCAACTCAACATCAGCCAACAACTCGGCGGCCTCGGCCCCGCCCCGATACGTTTCCCGCAGCGGACGGTCAACCGTGATACGCATAAACCCAAACGACTCATTCGAAAAAATCTTGCACCCAACGCCGCTCACACCATCGGAACCGACAACCTTGTCAACCTCATCGGCGTCCACGGTGCGTTCTTCGAACGCTCCGTACGTGCGCACAATCTCGTCGACGTCGGCGTCGCTGATCTGTTTGCGTTTCTCGCCCAAACTCTTCCGCATCTTCGCAAACGACGAACGAGCGTCAATCAGCTGAACCTTGCCCCGCCGTTTCTCGCTCTTACGGTTGGTCACAATCCAAAAATAGGTTGAAATGCCGGTGTTGTAAAAAAGCTGATCCGGCAACGCCACCACCGCCTCCAACCAGTCGTTCTCAATAATCCAACGCCGGATCTCCGACTCGCCGCTACCAGCAGCGCCGGTAAACAACGGGCTGCCGTTAAAAACGATCGCCACCCGAGACCCGCCCTGCGCCGGGTCTTTCATCTTCGAAATCATGTGCTGCAAAAACAAGAAACTGCCGTCGTTAATGCGGGGCAGGCCAGCCCCAAACCGGCCCGAAAAACCAGACTTCTCATGCTCGGACGTGACCTCGTTCTTCACCTTCTTCCACTCCACCCCAAAAGGCGGGTTAGCCAACATGTAGTCAAACTCTTCAGCCGCATGCCCGTCGTCAGAAAACGAATTTCCGAACGCAATGTTCTCAACGTTCTGCCCTTTCAACATCATGTCCGACCGGCACGTCGCATAGGTCTCCGGGTTCAGCTCCTGACCAAACACCTCCAACCGGGCCTGTGGGTTGGATTGGCGCAAATAATCTTCAGCCACACTCAGCATGCCGCCCGTACCGCACGCCGGATCGAAAATAGTTTTCACAATGCCCGGCTTCGACAACGCATCATCGTCGTCGATAAACAACAGATTCACCATCAGCCGAATAACTTCACGAGGAGTGAAATGCTCGCCCGCCGTCTCATTCGACAATTCCGAAAACTTGCGGATCAGCTCCTCATACAGGTAACCCATCTCCAGGTTCGACACCCGATCCGGATGCAGATCAACCTCGGCGAACTTCCCGAGCACCAGATACAACAAGTTGGCTTTATCCAGCCGGGCGACCTGGGTTTCAAGATCGAAATGATCAAAAATGTCGCGGATCTCAGGCGAAAACCCAGCTATGTAGGCCCGCAGGTTAGCGGCAACGTTTTCGCTGTCGTCCATCAACTTGGTGACGTTATACACCGACGTGTTCCACAGGTGCTTCGACTCGGTCAACCGGTCGAGAATAGGCCCATAGTTCTCGACCGTGTCCCGCACCTGATCGTACTTGGTCAACATGTCGCCCTTCACCGGAGCGATCACACAATCGAGCCGTCGAAGCACCGTGAACGGCAAAATAACCCGACCATATTCGGACTGTTTATAGTCGCCGCGCAACAGATCAGCCACCGACCAAATAAACGCGGCGTGATTATTGATTGTCTCGTTGCTCATCCGTGCGACTCCAGAATCTGTGTTTGCGGCCCACTAGCGAGACTAGATGCTGCTTGTCACCTTCACACGGTTAGATGCAAAGAACTAGCGCAATCCGACCTAGGTGTTTATGGGATTTCTCGCCTGAATGTATCAGACCGCCAAAACCGAATGGTGGTAATTGTATAGTCGACTATACAATTACCACCATGACTATAGCGGAGCAACCCGATCGGATACCACGAGCAATTGAATCGGCGGCGCGTCGCCACCTGGAATCGTTTCCTGCGATCGCCATTACCGGCCCCAGACAATCAGGTAAAACCACGTTAGCGCAGATGCTCGCTCCAGAACTGGAATACCGGTCGCTGGAAGACCCTGATACTCGCACCTACGCCCAGGAAGACCCGCGCGGCTTCCTAGCCGATCTAGCTGACGGGGCTATTCTCGACGAAGTCCAACGAAACCCAGAACTATTTTCCTACCTGCAAGGTGTGTTGGACAGCGACCGGCGGATGGGTCGCTTCATTCTTACCGGCTCAAGTCAGTTCCAACTCGTCGAATCGATCGCCCAAAGTTTGGCAGGACGCGTCTCAATGTTGACGCTGTTGCCGTTCTCCCTGGCTGAGTTGACCAACGTCAACCGGGCACCGCAAAAACTCAATCAACTGCTCTTCGACGGGCTTTATCCACCACTGTACGATCGCCCGGTTGACCCTTCAGCGTGGTTGACCAGCTACATCGCCACATATCTCGAACGCGATGTCAAGCAACTCATCAACATTAAGGACCTCGCCACGTTTCAACGATTTGTTCAGCTCTGCAGCGGGCGAATAGGTCAGCTCCTAAACATCAATTCGCTGGCCGCCGACGCCGGCATCACCCGAGTCACTGCTCAATCCTGGCTCTCCGTGCTCGAAGCTAGCCACCTGATAACGCTGCTGCGGCCATGGCATACCAACACATCCAAGCGGCTTATCAAGTCCCCAAAACTGTATTTCAACGACACCGGAGTTGCTTGTCAGCTGCTAGGCATCCGAACCGTCGACCAGCTGAAGTCGCACTACAGTCGAGGCGCGTTGTTCGAAAACTGGGTGATCAACGAACTCGCCAAACACTACACCAACCAAGGGCTGCGCCCTCCTCTTTATTTTCTTCGTGACCAAAAAGGTCGAGAAGTGGACGTCATCGTTCAAAACGGCGGCACAATACACGCCATCGAAGTTAAGTCGGGTGCGACCGTCGCGTCCGACTTCTTCAAAGGGCTCGAAGTCTGGCGACCATTCTTTGAGCCGTCGTCAGAGTACCGGGCGTGGCTTGTGTACGGGGGCGAACAACGTCAAACTCGAACCTCGGTCACCGTTCAGCCGTGGAACGACTTAGCCCCCTTATCGCAGGCGCTAAATATGTAAGCCGCCTTCAACTGCTGCGTTCTTGAACCGCCACTTCGAAAATACATGTAAATTTGAACCAGTACTTAAAATTTGCGATGAGGTGCTAACTTTTAGCCGATTTTTTAACATGTCGATCGCTACATGTTAAAGCTCGACGTAGAAGCGAACACGTCTGAACCTAGATGGGTTGCTGGTCCCCGCCATCTCGGGGGTCTTTCTGGGTGGAGTACGGCTAGCTGGTTGAGGGTTTGATGCCAACCGAAGATTTTGGCTTTCGGGTTTGATCCGCTTTTGTCCGGGCGTATCAAAAAATTTGTTAGGAGTTGGTATGGCAACGTCTCGTGTGTTTCCGTTTGTGCCGAAGTCGAATAGGTTTTTGGAGCCGGGTGATTTTTTCGGTATGCCGTTGCCGAATGATCGCTGGGCGTGTGGTGTAGTCCTCGGGAATTTGAGAAAGAAACGGATGGCGTTTATCGGGGGCTTGTTTAATTGGGTTGGGGATGAGCCGCCGTCGTGTGAGTCGGTTTCCGGGTCGGATATTCCGCATTTCACTGTGCATCACGTGAAAACGATTTCGAACTATGGGCTGACGATCGATGGGAACTGTCCGGTTGATCAGTCGGATCTTGGGCTGCGCCGAAACGTGTTCGATGTCTATCGAGGCGGGTTGTTCGATCACAACCGGGAGGGCATGAAGCAAGACCGGTCAACCCCGGCGATGCACGCTACGAGTCCAGGTGGTCTGTATGCTCGTGCGATTCGGCTCTACGGAGGCATGGGCGATACCGAGGAAATTCGTCTATATCTTGGTTCGTTGAGAGAGTCGCTGGCCCAAATGAACTGACCGTCTTCACCCGAGCGGAGGTCCTTCACGCAAGTGCGTCATACACTTTTACGTACATAAAAA